>JARRJC010000002.1:0-113755 GCA_037379885.1 Limibacillus sp. | reverse complement strand
GTGTGGTCAACGAGATAGAAGAGACCTTTATCGCCATCGCCCTGGGTCTCATGACCCTCGTGGCCTTCGCGAACGTCATCGCGCGCTACGTTTTCAACGACAACATTCTTTGGGCCCTGGAGATCACGGTCTACCTCTTCGCGTGGCTGGTGCTGATCGGCACCTCCTACTGCGTCAAGGTGGGTGCGCATCTGGGCGTCGACGTGATCCTCAACATCGTCTCGACGCCGGTGCGCCGGACCATTTCCTTCCTGGCGGTTCTGGCCTGCGTCGCGTTCGCGGTGCTGCTGCTGATCGGCGCCATCGAGTATTGGTGGCTGTTCGCCAGCACACGGTCCTTCCTGGAAGTGAACGACACGCCGATGCCGGGCTTCCTCCAGTTCTTGGCGGTCTGGCTGAACGAGGGCGAGCCCTACGAGAAGATGCCGCGCTTCATTCCCTATTTCGCGCTGCCTTTCGGCATGGCGCTGTTCCTCTTCCGCTCGCTGCAGGCGGGTTGGGAGCTGATCAAGGGTGAGCGCGACATGCTGATCGCCTCTCACGAGGTCGAGGAGATGACCGAAGATCTGGCGGCTCAACTCGCCGAAGACGAAAAGAAAGCCGGGGGGAACTGATCGCCATGGAAGTCGTTCTGCTCTTTGTAATGGTGATCGGCCTGCTGCTGCTGGGCGTTCCCATCGCCGTTTCCCTCGGACTCAGTTCGGTCATCTTCCTGCTGATGTACTCGGACGCCTCGCTGGCCTCCATCGCGGGCACGCTCTTCAACGCTTTCGACGGGCACTACACGCTGCTGGCCATTCCCTTCTTCATTCTGGCCTCGGCCTTCATGTCGACCGGCGGCGTGGCCAAGCGCATCATCCGTTTCGCCATCGCCTGCGTGGGGCATTTCCAAGGTGGGCTGGCGATCGCCTCGGTCTTCGCCTGCATGCTCTTCGCGGCGCTTTCCGGGTCGTCCCCGGCGACGGTGGTGGCCATCGGCACCATCGTGATCGCGGGCATGCGTCAGGTCGGCTACACCCGCGAGTTCGCGGCGGGCGTGATCTGTAACGCCGGTACGCTGGGCATCCTGATTCCGCCCTCCATCGTGATGGTGGTCTACGCCGCCTCGGTCGACGTTTCGGTCGGGCGCATGTTCCTGGCGGGCGTCTTCCCGGGGCTTCTGGCGGGCTTCATGCTGATGGTCGGCATCTATATCGCCGCCCGCATCAAGGGGCTGCCGGCCCAACCCTGGGCGGGCTGGAAGGAGATCGCGCTCTCCGCGCGCGACGCCGGCTGGGGTCTGTTCCTGATCGTCATCATCCTGGGCGGCATCTACGGCGGCGTCTTCACGCCGACCGAGGCGGCCGCGGTGGCGGCGGTCTACGCCTTCATCATCGCCAACTTCGTCTACCGGGACATGGGCCCCTTCTCCAAGGGCGCCGCCGAGGGCATGGGCATCGGCGGTATCGTGGCGGGGGCGCTCAAGGTCTTCGTGCACCGCGACACCAAGCACACGCTCTTCGAAGCGGGCAAGCTGACCATCATGCTGCTCTTCATCATCGCCAACGCGCTGATCCTGAAGCACGTGCTGACCGAAGAGCAGATTCCCCAGGCCATCGCCAGCTCGATGCTGGCGGCCGGGTTCGGGCCGATCATGTTCCTGATCATCGTGAACGTGATCCTCTTGATCGGCGGTCAGTTCATGGAGCCCTCGGGCCTGATCGTGATCGTGGCGCCGCTGGTCTTCCCGATCGCCATCGAGCTGGGCATCGACCCGATCCACCTCGGCATCATCATGGTGGTCAACATGGAGATCGGCATGATCACGCCGCCCGTCGGCCTGAACCTCTTCGTGACATCGGGTGTCGCGGGAATGTCCATGATGAACGTGGTGCGGGCGGCTCTGCCCTGGCTCGGCATCCTCTTCATCTTCCTGATCATCGTCACCTACGTGCCGGTCATATCGACCTTCCTGCCGACGGCGCTGATGGGACCGGAGATCATCGTCCAATAGGCTGGCCTGAACCCATCCGGCGCGCTGACCCGCGCCGGATGGGGGCCATGCGGAAAATTCATGGGCCCGGCGGTCTGCCGGGCGATATGGTTCCTTGAGCGAGAGGCGCGGACTTTCCTGCGCCTCTTCTTTTTTGTATGAAGCGGCGGCGGTTCACGCCTCGCCCCGATACCCGAAGGCCCAACACACCAAAGAAGGACGCCCGACCATGCAGGGCCCGATCACAGCCCTTTTCCGCCAGCCCATGCTGCTGCTTGCGCTGACCGCCCTGTTCTGGGCGGGCAACGCCGTGGCGAGCCGTCTGGCGGTGGGGGAGGTTTCGCCCTTCCTGCTGGTCTTCCTGCGCTGGTCGATCGTCTGCCTCTTGCTGCTGCCCTTCCTCTGGCGGCGCATCCTGGCGAACTGGGCGAGCTTGCGTCCGCGCCTGAAAGTCGTGGTCTTCATGGCGCTCTTCGGCTTCACCGGCTTCAACGCGCTCTTCTACATCGCCGCCCACAGCACCACGGCGCTGAACATCGGCATCATTCAGGGGGCGATCCCGATCTTCGTGCTGCTGGCCGCGTTCGCGGCTTACCGCACGCCGGTCTCGCTGGTGCAGACGGCGGGCGTGGCGCTGACCGTGCTCGGGGTGGTCCTGGTCGCCAGTCAGGGCAGCCTCTCGCGCCTGGCGGGGCTGACCTTCAACCTCGGCGACATGATCATGGTGCTGGCCTGCCTCTTCTACGCGCTCTACGCCACCGCGCTGAAGAACCGCCCGGCGATCGACGGGCTGGTCTTCTTCGCGTTCCTGGCGCTGATCGCGGCTTTGGCGTCCCTGCCCCTGCTGGCGCTGGAGGTGGCGACAGGCGAGTTGATCCTGCCCACGGCGAAGGGCTGGGTGGTGACCGCCTACATCGCGCTCTTCCCTTCCTGCATCGCGCAGATCTTCTTCATGCGCGGGGTCGATCTGATCGGCCCGGGGCGCGCGGGGGTCTTCGTCAATCTGGTGCCGGTCTTCGCCGCGCTCTTGGCGGTCCTGATCCTGTCCGAACCCTTCCGCTGGTACCACGCGGGGGCGCTGACGCTGGTCCTGACCGGGATCGTCGTGGCGCAGCGCAAGCCGCGCCAGGCGCCCGCCCGCTAGGGCTCCAGCACGCCGCCCGCTAGGGCTTCAGGCAGCCGCCCGCTAGGGCCTAAGAATACAGTCCGCCAGCGCGTCGCGCGCCACGGTCTCCGCCCGCCGCTGATAGTCCGCGCCTTTGCGGGCCACGAAGGCCGTCGGCGCGGCGGGTGACCAGCGGCGCGGGCTGGGCAGGGTGGCCGCCATCAGGCCCGCCTGACGCGGCGTCAGCTCGGCGGCGGAGCGGCCGAAGTAGGCCTGGGCCGCGGCCTCCGCGCCGTAGATGCCGGGGCCCCATTCGACGATGTTCAGGTAGACCTCGGCGATGCGGCGCTTCGACCAGAAGACTTCGATCATCAGCGTGAAATAAAGCTCCGCGCCCTTGCGCAGCCAGGAGCGGGCGGGCCAGAGAAAGGCGTTCTTGGCCGTCTGCATGGTCATGGTGGAGGCGCCGAAGCGTCCCTGTCCCGTCTCGTTAAGCTCGACAGCGGTCCGTATCGCCTGGAAATCGACGCCGAAGTGCTGGCAGAAGCCGCTGTCCTCGGCGCCGACCACGCTTTGCACCAGACGCGGCGATATCTCCTCCAAGGGACGCCACCGGTAGTCCAGTCCCTCGCCCTCGATCAGGCGGATCACCATCAAAGGCGTGATGGGCGGGCGCAGGACGCTGTAGGCGAGCCCCCAGAGCAGCGACAGCGCGATCAGCACCGCCAGGCCCTTGGCCAGGCGGCGCGTCCAGCGCTTGATAGCGGATTGACGCTTGTCCCCCACCGTCCCCTCGTTCTGGTCCCGCCGGTTCCTGTGCGGCCCGTTCTTCTACTCGTGTTCCCACTGGGCGCGGATCTTCTCGCCGATCAGGCAGTCGATGACCGCGGGCGCCGGCCCCTGGCCCAGGCGCTGGGCGTACTGGCGGCGCGGCTGCTCGCCCGCGATCTCCAGGATCAACTTCTGGCGGATCGCCGAGGCGAAGTTCTCCGCCTCGTAGACCGTCACCAGGAAGGCGCCGGTGCCGCCGATCACGCAGTCCTCGTAGTAGGCGTCCAGATAGTCGACGCCATAGAAACCGGGCGTCCCGGCGAGGATCGGCAGCCCGTTGATGGTGATGCCCTGCTCGACGATCTGATCGCGGATGTCGGTGACCAGCCCGCCGGCGTTGTTCGGCCCGTCGCCGGAGATGTCTATGACACGCCGCAGGCCCTCATACCCGTTGTTGTCGAATAGCCCGGCGGAGTAGCGGAGCGCGGCGGTGATGGAGGTGCCGGTCCAGGCCGAAAGCCCCTCGATCATGAGGATCTCGCTCATCTCGTCGGCGGTCTCCTGGGAATCGATCAGCCGCCAGGGCACCACCATGCGCTCGCGTCCCGGCCCGGCCCACTCGACGTAGGTGACGGCGATCTTGCCCAGCATGCCGCTGGTGATCGCCTCCACGACGTCCGGGTGGCTGATGCCCTGGGCATAGCCGCTGCGTTGCAGTTCCTGTTCGGCAAGGTCCATGGAACGGGAAACGTCGACCGCCAGCACCAGCTCCAGGTCGACCTCCATGCCGAAGGGGCTGTCCATCTGGGCCGTCCGGCTGTTCTCGGCGGTGCCGTCAGCGGGCAAAAGCGCAAAAGCAATGAGGGCCGCTAGCGCGAGGGCGGCGATAACTGCGCGAAGAGAAGGTCGGCGCTCCATGGGCCCTAGACTAGCCCGGCGCGGCTTCCTAGACCAGATGCCACGCTCGGCGTCAGCTGCCCCAGGTGCGGGCGCGGCCGGTGTCCAGATGAACGAAGTCGGACCGGCTGTAGTAGCCGACGCCGCCGCTGCGCAGCTTCAGGGCAAGATCCCGCAGGCCCTTGGTCGAGTAGCCGGGCAGGCGGACGTCGATCGCCATGCCCTGCATGTGCAGGGAGCGCTTTGCGACAGCGCTTGAATTCTGGCGCAACTGCGCGTTGGTCTTGGGCGAACGGTAGGCGGAAATGATCTGGAACGGCTGTTCGGTGCCGATCATGCGGCGCAGTTCGAACAGCACCTGGTAGAGCCGCCGGTCGATCTCGATCATCTCGCCGGTGCGCCAGTCGCGCATAATGTGCTTCAGTTCCTTCAGGCCATCTTCGTTGAAGCGGCCCCCGGACCAGAAGACCGTGTTGACCTGCTCGCCGGTGTGCAGATGCTCGAAGGCCAGATCGCGCGCGTCGCTGTAAGCCAGCGCGCCGCGCAGCGGCAGCAGGGAGCCGGCGGCAAGGCCACAGCCAACTCCCAAAAGGCGCCGGCGCGTCAGGCCGCCGCTCGCTTTGTTCCAATTCTGTTTGGTCACGCTTCCTCTCTCCCTCCAAGCTGTCGCGCGCTATTCCCCTGCCGCTAAGAGGCGGGAGGCCGTCAGGGGAAATGGGAGGGTCTCGCTCCGAAATCCAGCACTGACAGCGCTTTAGCCTTGTCTAAGATAATTAAGATAATCCGAATAGACCAGTCTTTATCAAGGGTCTAGAGGCTGATTCTACTACTGAGGCATGGCTTCGGCGGTGCTGCGCGGGCCGAGCAGGGCGGCGGCGAGCCGGCGGTCGCGCTCGTAGACGTCGCTGCGGAACTGCACGTTGCCTTCATCGTCGACCCAGGCGGTACGGTAGTCGATCAGCACGGGCAGGGGCCGCAGCAGGCTGACCACGCGCTGCTCGCCGCTGTCGATGGCGGCCTGGATGCTCTCAGGCGTCCAGGTCTCGTCGTCCTGCAGCAGGAAGGCCGCAAGGTCCATCGGGCGGGCGACCCGGATGCAGCCATGACTGAAGGTGCGCTGACTGCGCGCGAAGAGGTTCTTGGCCGGCGTGTCGTGCAGGTAGATGTTGAACTCGTTGGGCAGCATGAACTTGACCCGGCCCAGCGCGTTTCCCTCACCCGGCTTCTGGCGGATCTTGTACGGAAAGCCCCGCGCGCTCACCTGGCTCCAGTCGACGCCCCGCGGATCCACGACGCTCGCCCCTTCGCTCCAGCCCGACAGAAGTTCGTAGTTGCGCTCCGTCAGGTAGGCCGGGTTCTGCTTGATCTTCGGCAGCATCTCCTTGGTCGCGATCGACGGCGGCACGTTCCAATAGGGATTGAAGACCAGATAGGTCATGTCGCGCCGGAACACCGGCGTACGGTTGAAGGGATCGCCCACCACGACACGGGAGAAGAAGACCTCCTCCGCATCCTCGTAGATGTGCAGCGTGAAGTCGGCCAGATTGACTTCAAGGTAGCGTTCGGGGCGCGGTCCCGCGATCCAGCGCAAGCGCTCTAAATTCAAAAGGATCTGCTGAACGCGCGCGCCGAGGGAAACGTTGACCGCCGCCAGGGTGTTCTTCCCGGCCCGTCCATCGGGCTCCAGCCCGTGCCGCGCCTGGAAGCGTTTCACCGCCATCTCCAACGAGGGATCGAACAGGCTGGGGTCGCCATCGCCCAGGGCCTGCTCGGCGGTGGTCATGTCACCGACGTAGAGCAGGCGCGCGCGCAGCGCGACCACGCGCGGGTCGCGCATGCCGGGATCCAGCGTCTCGCCCTCCGCAACCGGCGGCGGTTCCTGGGAGCGTGCCCGCTCCCGGTAGACGGCGAGGGCTTCGCGCATCTCGGCATAGGCGCTGTCCTCGGGGGCCAGACCTGACAGGAGGTCCGCCACGTCGCTCTCCGCCGCCAGCTTTTGCAAGAGCGCCGCCTTGTCGAGGGCGCGCGGGTAGACGAAGAGTTCCGGGTCGACTTCGCGCGGCTCCAGCCGTCCGCCGTTGAGGTCGGCCGCGTACTGGATCACGCCCAGGCTCAGGCGCCACTCAAGCTGCGCCAGCAGGGCGGGCAGGCTGCTGGCCAGCAGCGGTTGGATCGCTGCGGCCCCGTAGTCGTCGGGGTCCAGACCCTCCTGGTCCGCCGCCTTAAGGATGCCCGCGGCGCTGAAGGCGGCTTCAGTCGCGCCCTCGGGCGTCACCCAGAGCGGGCGGCCTTCCCGCTCTGCATAAAAGCGCATGAGCAGGGCCAGGTCGGCGGCGTCCTCTTCTTCGGTTACCTCGACCGCGGCGGCGTCGATCTGCGCGCGCAGCGCCGAGACGAGGGGCGCTTCCTGGGCGCTGGCGGGGAGCTGCCAAAAGGCGAGAAGGGCGCAGATTCCAAGGACGGCCGCGAAGGCTCTAGGAGCGCTTCCTGGACGATGAGGGGCGAGGGGCATGGGCTTGTCAACTTCCGGCAATGTCCGATGCCTCACAGTAGCACCGGTCGGATTCCCTGTGCAGGGGGCTTTCGGCCAGCGATACGATGGGATAGCCTTTCGGTCAAAACGTCGGGGAAGCGCGCCGCAAAGGCGCTGAATGACAGGGTGGCAGGAGCGTCTTGACCAAGCCGCTGCCGCCGCCTTTTCGGAAAACGGGTGGGAGGACGTCCGTCTCATGATGAAGCAAGCTGACCAGGCCAAGGAAGACCTCGTCGCCAAGGTGATCGCGATGATTGAGGATCGGGTTCCCGCGGCCAGGCGCAAGGACGCCGAAGAGTTCGCGCGCTGCTTCTTTGAGGGCGTTCCGCCCGTCGACCTCGTCGGGGAGACGGCGGAGAACCTCTACGGTGCGGCTCTCTCCATCTGGAACTTCGGGCGCAAGCGCAAAGGCAAGGGCGCGCAGGTCCGCGTCTACACCCCGCGCCAGGAGGAGCACGGCTGGCAGTCGGCCCATACCGTGGTTGAGATCATCAACGACGACATGCCCTTCCTGGTCGACTCCGTGACCGCCGCGCTGTCCCGCGAAGAGGCGGAACCCGCCTTGGTCATTCACCCGATCGCCACGCTGACGCGCGACAAGTCCGGCGAGGTCACCGGTTTCGCCAAGGACGGCAAGGGGTCGCGCGAATCCTTCATCCATGTCCAGGTCGCCGAGCAGCCGGTCGAGCGTCACAAGGAGCTTGAGGCCTGGCTGCTGAAGGTGCTGGAGCAGGTCGCCTACGCGGTCGCCGACTGGCGCACCATGCGCGAGCGCCTTCGCGACCTGGTCAAGGAGCTCAAGCAGTCGCCGCCCAAGCTGCACCAGAAGGAGATCAACGAGGGCCTGGATTTCCTGAGCTGGCTCGACGACGACCACTTCACCTATCTCGGCTACCGCGAGTACAGCTTCGAGGGGACGGGCAAGAAGGCGGTGGCGCGGATCGACGAGTCCGCCAGCCTCGGCATCCTTCGCGACATGGACTTCGCGGTCTTCGACGGCCTGCGCAACCTGGGCAAGCTGCCGCCCGACGTGCAGGACTTCGTGCGTCAACCAACCCTGCTGCGCATCACCAAGTCGAACCGCCGCTCCATGGTCCACCGCCCGGCCCACATGGATACCGTCGTGGTCAAGAAGCTGGACGCGAACGGCAAGGTCCTGGGCGAGCGGCTCTTCATCGGCCTGTTCACCTCCGTCGCCTATTCGCGCAGCCCGCGCGACATCCCGCTGCTGCGCCAGAAGGTCGACCGGGTGATCGAAAAGGCGGGCTTCCCCGCGGGCGGCCACGACGCCAAGGCGCTGGCCCACATCCTCGACAGCTACCCGCGCGACGAGCTGTTCCAGATCAGCGAGGACAAGCTGCTGGAGATCGCGCTCGGCATCCTGCATCTGCAGGAACGGCGCCGCACCGCGCTTTTCGTGCGGCAAGACCCCTTCGAGCGCTTCGTCTCCTGCCTCGTCTTCTCGCCGCGCGACCGCTTCGACACCAAGCTGCGGCGGAAGTTCCAGGACATCCTGGAGGACGCCTTCGACGGCGAGGTCTCGGCGGCCTACACCCAGCTCTCCGACGAGGCCTTGGCGCGGGTCCATATTCTGGTGCGCACGCGCCAGGGCGGGATTCCGGCCGTCGATCTGGAGGCCCTGGAGGCCCGGCTCGCGGAGGCCAGCCGCAACTGGTCCGACCTCTTGGAGGAAGCGCTGGTCGAAGAGCTCGGAGAGGAACGCGGCCTTGCCATGTCGCGCCGCTACCTTCACGCCTTTCCCGCCAACTACGCCGAGATGTACTCCGCGCGCACCGGCGTCTTCGACATCGCGAAGATCGAGCAGGTCCAGCGCGACGGGCGGCTCGGCATGAACCTCTACCGCCCGCTGGAGAAGGGCGACGATCAGATTCATTTCAAGATTTACCACGGCGGCGACCCCGTGCCGCTTTCGGACGTGCTGCCGATGATGGAGCACATGGGCCTGAAGGTGATCGCGGAAGTCCCCTTCGAGGTGCATCCCCTGAAAACATCCGACAGCGTATGGATTCATGACTTCCAGGCGCGCACCCAGGACGGCCATCCGATCGACCTGCCGCGCGTCAAGGAGTACTTCCACGACGCCTTCGAGCGGGTCTGGACCGGCACCATGGAGGACGACGGTTTCAACCGCCTGGTCTTGCGCGCGGGCTTGACGGCGCGTCAGGTCATCGTGCTGCGCATCTACTGCAAGTACCTGCGTCAGGCCGCGATACCCTTCAGCCAGGACTACATGGAAGACACGCTCTCGGCCAATCCGGAACTGGCCGAACTGCTGGTCAAGGTCTTCGAGGCCCGCTTCGATCCCGATGGCGGCGGCGACCAGAAGGCCCAGGACCAGTTGGTGCGGGAGATCGAAGCGGGGCTGGAGCAGGTCTCCAACCTCGATCAGGACCGCATCATCCGGCGCTTCCTGAACGCGATCCTCTGTTCGCTCAGGACCAATTTCTATCAGCCGGGCGAGGATGGGCAGCCCAAGGACTACGTCTCCATCAAGTTCTCCAGCCGCGACCTGGAGGAGCTCCCGGAGCCCAAGCCCTTCCGGGAGATCTTCGTCTACAGCCCGCGCATCGAAGGCGTCCACCTGCGCTTCGGCATGGTCGCGCGCGGCGGCCTGCGCTGGTCGGACCGGCGCGAGGACTTCCGCACGGAAATCCTGGGCCTGGTGAAGGCCCAGCAGGTCAAGAACGCGGTGATCGTGCCGGTCGGCTCGAAGGGCGGCTTCGTGCTCAAGCAGCCGCCGCCGCCCGAGGCGGGCCGCGAGGCTTTCCAGGAGGAAGGCATCGCCTGCTACAAGACCTTCATCCGGGGCCTTCTGGACATCACCGACAATCTGGTGAAGGGCGAGGTGGCGCCGCCGCCCTCGGTGCTGCGCCATGATGCCGACGATCCCTATCTGGTGGTCGCCGCCGACAAGGGCACCGCGACCTTCTCCGACATCGCCAACGGCGTCTCGGTGGACTACGGCTTCTGGCTGGACGACGCCTTCGCCTCCGGCGGATCGGCGGGCTATGACCACAAGAAGATGGGCATCACCGCGCGCGGCGCGTGGGAATCGGTGAAGCGCCACTTCCGCGAGCTTGGCAAGAACATCCAGGAAGAGCCCTTCACCGTGATCGGCGTGGGCGACATGGCGGGCGACGTCTTCGGCAACGGCATGCTGCTGTCCCCTTGCATCAAGCTGCAGGCCGCCTTCAACCACATGCACATCTTCATCGACCCCGACCCGGACGTGAAGACGTCCTTCGCCGAGCGCAAGCGGCTCTTCGAGACGCCGCGCACGACCTGGGCCGACTACGACGCAAAGCTGATCTCCAAGGGCGGCGGCATCTTCGAGCGCAAGGCCAAGTCGATTAAGCTGACGCCGGAGATCAAGAAGTGCTTCGACATCAAGCAGGATCAGGTGACGCCCAACGAGCTGATCCGCTCGATCCTGAAGTCGGAGGCCGAACTGCTCTGGTTCGGCGGCATCGGCACCTACGTGAAGGCCAGCGAGGAGAACGACCTTCAGGTCGGCGACCGGGCCAACGACGCGCTGCGCGTCGACGCAACGGAGCTGCGCTGCAAGGTGGTGGGCGAGGGCGCCAATCTGGGCATGACCCAGCGCGCGCGCATCCAGTACGGGCTGCTCGGCGGGCGGCTCAACACCGACTCCATCGACAACTCGGCGGGCGTCGACTGTTCGGACCACGAGGTCAACATCAAGATCCTGCTGGGCGACGTGGAGCAGGACGGCGACATGACCCGCAAGCAGCGCGACAAGCTGCTGGTGGAGATGACCGACGAAGTCGCCGAATTGGTTCTGCGCGACAACTATCTGCAGACCCAGGCGATCTCCATCACCCACACCATGTCCGCGCACCTGCTGGACCGGCTGGCCCGCTACATGCGCTCCCTGGAGAAGCAGGGGCTGCTGAGCCGCCGGATCGAGAACCTGCCCGACGACGAGACCATCGACGAGCGCATGAAGCGCCGTCAGGGTCTGGCCCGTCCGGAACTGGCGATCCTGCTGTCCTACTCCAAGATCGCGCTCTATGACGAGCTGCTGGGCTCCGACCTGCCGGATGAGGAGGACCTTGCGAGCGACCTGATCAACTACTTCCCGACCGCGCTCAGGAAGAAATACGCAAAGCAGATCGAGAACCACAGGCTGAGCCGGGAGATCGTTGCGACGGCGCTGACCAACTCCCTCATCAACCGGGTCGGCATCTCCTTCATCCACGAGGTGGCGGAGAAGACCGGCATGCCCTCGCCCGACATCGCGCGGGCCTACGTGGCGGCCCGCGATATCTTCGACATGCGGGAGCGCTGGGCGGAGATCGAGGCGCTGGACAACAAGGTCGCCTCCGCGACCCAGTACCGCATGCTGGTGGAGTGCGGGCGGCTGGTCGAACGCATGACGGTCTGGCTGCTGCGCAACATCGAAGCGCCCATGGACATCTCCGACGCGGTCGACCGCTACCGGCCGGGCGCCCGCGCGCTCTGCGCGGAGGTGGGCAAGATTCTACCGGCCAGCGACGTGAAGGTCCTGAATGACACGGCCGAACGCTTTGTGAAGGAGGGCGTGCCCAAGGAACTGGCGGTCCGCATCGCCTCCTTCGCCTGGATGGTGCCGGCCGGCGACATCGTGGAGTCGGCCCATGCCAGCGGTCTCGACGCGACCGCCGTCGCCAAGACCTACTTCGCCATCGGCAGCCGCTTCGGCATCGACTGGCTGCGCCGCTCGGCGGGCCGCCTGCCCAGCGACAACGCCTGGGACAAGCTGGCGATCACGGCCATCGTGGACGATCTCTACGAGCACCAGTCCGAACTGACGAACCGGGTGCTGACCGAGAGCAAGGACGCCAAGGACAAGACCAAGATCGTCGAAAGCTGGACCGCCCAGCGCAAGACGCTGGTCAACCGCGCCGAGCAGATGATCGGCGAGCTGAGGGCCTCCGGCCAGCCGGACTTCGCCATGCTGGCGGTGGCCAACCGGCGGCTGAAATCCCTGGTGTCGCGCTAGGCGCCTGGGACGGGAACCTCAAGCGGAGGGGGCTTGTCGCGCTGCAGCGGCGCGATAGGCTCTTCTAAGCGGGTGCGCCAGAGGCCGCCTCGCGTTGACTTCATGCTGCACTGCGGTCTTAATTGGGGCCGCTTTCTAGAAGGATCCGACCCTGACAGGCGCTTTTCGAGCCACGGCGGGTCCTTTGACGAGATGACAACCACGACCGGCGGCGCCGCCGCTGGAGAAAGACGGGCCAGATGACGGACCAACCACAAAGCAATCGACCGCTCTCTCCCCACCTTCAGGTCTATAAGCCGCAGTACACCTCGATCCTGTCGATCACCCACCGCGCGACCGGCGTGGCGCTGGCGGTCGGCACCCTGCTGCTGATCTACTGGCTGGTGGGCGCGGCGGGCGGGCCGGAGAGCTATGCGGCCGCCCAGGGCTTCATCGGCTCCTTCTTCGGGCGCCTGCTGCTGTTCGGCTGGAGCGCGGCGCTCTTCTACCATCTCTGCAACGGCATCCGGCACCTGTTCTGGGACGCGGGCTACGGCTTCGAGCTGGACACGGCCTATAAGTCGGGCATGGCGGTGCTGGCGGCGACCGGCGGCCTGACGCTCTTCTCCTGGATCATCGGTTACGTGGTGGGAGGCTGAAAACCATGTCGTTACGCACCCCCCTCGCCAAGGTTCGCGGGCTCGGCTCCGCCAAGGACGGCACGGAGCATTTCTGGATGCAGCGCCTGACCGCGATCGCGCTGGTCCCGCTGACCCTCTGGTTCGTCATTTCGGTGATCGCCCATACCGGCGCGAGCTACGCCGAGTTCGTCCAGTGGCTCTCGACGCCGCTTTCCGGCGGCCTGATGATCCTGCTTGTGATTGCGACTTTTTACCACGCGATGCTGGGTTTGCAGGTGGTCATCGAAGACTATGTCCATACCGAGTGGAAGAAGATCTCGAGTCTGATCGTGATGCGGTTTTTTTGCATCTTCCTGGGCGTGATCGGCGTCCTCTCGGTTTTGAAGATTATGCTGTAAGGGGCACCTGATGGCTGAAAAGAACGGCAGCAACGGCACCAAGGCCGGACCGGCCTACGAAATCGTCGAACACACCTACGACGTGGTGGTGGTCGGCGCCGGCGGCGCGGGTCTGCGCGCGACGCTGGGCCTGGCGGAGGCGGGTCTGAAGACCGCCTGCATCACCAAGGTCTTCCCGACCCGCAGCCACACCGTGGCCGCGCAGGGCGGCATCTCGGCGGCGCTCGGCAACATGGGCGAGGACGACTGGCGCTGGCACATGTACGACACCGTCAAGGGGTCGGACTGGCTGGGCGACCAGGACTCCATCGAGTACATGACCAAGGAGGCGATCCCCGCCATCATCGAGCTGGAGCACTACGGCGTGCCCTTCAGCCGCACCGAGGCGGGCAAGATCTACCAGCGCCCCTTCGGCGGCATGACCACCGAGTACGGCAAGGGCACCGCGCAGCGCACCTGCGCGGCGGCGGACCGCACGGGCCACGCCATCCTGCACACGCTCTATCAGCAGTCGCTGCGCCGGAACGCGGAGTTCTTCATCGAGTACTTCGCCCTCGACCTCATCATGGAGGACGGCGAGTGCCGCGGCGTGGTGGCCTGGAACCTCGACGACGGCAAGATGCACCGTTTCCGCTCCCGCCAGGTGATCCTGGCGACCGGCGGTTACGGGCGCGTCTACTTCTCCTGCACCGGCGCGCACACCCAGACCGGCGACGGCAACGCCATGGTGGCGCGCGCGGGCCTGCCGCTTCAGGACATGGAGTTCGTGCAGTTCCATCCGACCGGCATCTACGGCGCGGGCTGCCTGATCACCGAGGGCGCGCGCGGCGAGGGCGGCTATCTGACCAACTCCGAGGGGGAGCGCTTCATGGAGCGCTACGCCCCCTCGGCCAAGGACCTGGCCAGCCGCGACGTGGTCAGCCGCTCCATGACCATGGAGATTCGCGAAGGCCGGGGCGTCGGCCCGAACAACGACCACATCCACCTGCACCTGGAGCATCTGGATCCCGACATCCTGCACCAGCGCCTGCCCGGCATTTCGGAGACGGCGAAGATCTTCGCGGGCGTCGACGTGACCCGCGAGCCGATCCCGGTTCTGCCGACCTGCCACTACAACATGGGCGGCATCCCGACCAACCTGAACGGCGAGGTCCTGGCGGGCGATCCCAAGGACCCCTTGAAGACCGTCAACGGCCTGATGGCCGTGGGCGAGGCGGGCTGCGTCTCGGTCCACGGGGCGAACCGCCTCGGCTCCAACTCGCTGCTCGATCTGGTGGTCTTCGGGCGCGCCGCCGCGCTGCACTGCGCGGATGTCCTGAAGCCGGGCGAAAGCCAGCGGCCGCTGGCCTCCGACTCCGCCGACCGCTCGCTTGAGCGTTTCGACCGCCTGCGCCACGCCAAGGGCGAGCAGTCGACCGCCAGCCTGCGCGACAAGATGCAGCGCGCCATGCAGGACCACGCCGCAGTGTTCCGCACCGGCGAGATCATCGGCGAGGGCGTGGAGAAGCTGAACGGCGTCTGGGCGGAGAAGGGCGACATCGCCGTTTCCGACCGCTCGCTGATCTGGAACTCCGATCTGGTCGAGACCCTGGAGTACGACAACCTGATGTATCAGGCCCAGGCGACCATGAACTCGGCCTTGCACCGGACCGAAAGCCGCGGCGCGCACGCCCGCGAGGATCATCCGGACCGCGACGACGAGAACTGGATGAAGCACACGCTGGTCTGGTGCGACGACGACGGAAAGGTCCGCTTCGACTACCGGCCCGTGACGCTGCAGCCCATGACCAACGAGGTGCAGTCCTTCCCGCCCAAGGCGCGCGTCTACTAAAGCGCGCGACCGACCGGCAGGACCCGAGGAAGAGAAGAAAGAGGCATTTAGACCCATGGCAGAATTCGCCTTGCCGAAGAACTCGCAAGTCCAGACGGGCAAATCCTGGCCCGCGCCTTCCGGCGCGAAACAGCCAAAGACCTTCAAGGTCTACCGCTGGGATCCGGATGGCGGGCAGAACCCCCGCCTCGACAGCTATACCGTCGACCTCGACGACTGCGGGCCGATGGTTCTGGACGCCCTGATCAAGATCAAGAACGAGATCGACCCGACGCTCACCTTCCGGCGTTCCTGCCGCGAGGGCGTCTGCGGCTCCTGCGCCATGAACATCGACGGCACGAACACGCTGGCCTGCACCAAGTACATCGATGACGTCGAGGGCGAGGCCAAGGTCTATCCGCTGCCGCACATGCCGGTGGTCAAGGATCTCGTGCCCGACCTCAACCAGGCCTACGCCCAGCTCGCCTCGGTCGAGCCCTGGCTGAAGACCACCACGCCCGCCCCGGAGCGCGAGCGGCTGCAGAGCCCGGAGGAGCGCGAGAAGCTGGACGGCCTGTGGGAGTGCATTCTCTGCTTCTCCTGCACCACCTCCTGCCCGAGCTACTGGTGGAACGGCGACCGCTACCTGGGTCCGGCCGTGCTGCTCCAGGCTTACCGCTGGATCGCGGACAGCCGCGACGAGTTCACCGGCGAACGGTTGGACCAGTTGGAGGACCCCTTCCGGCTCTACCGCTGCCACACCATCATGAACTGCACCAAGACCTGTCCCAAGAGCCTCAACCCTGCAAAGGCGATTGCGGAGATCAAGCAGCTTATGGTGGAGCGCCGGGGGTAAGCCCGCCTGCGGCCCCTTGAAGCCGCGAAAAGAGTTTTTATCCACAAGCCATGAGGACGCGATGCACGCCATCGCGTCCTTTTTTCTTGCCATGCGGGCAGAGATTCAGCAAAGTCTGACAACGATGGGTCGATGAACGCAAAAATGATACGGCTTATCGGATTATACAATTTGATACTTCCTATTCAGTTCGGCGACGAACTGGTTGGGTCCCGGACCGGCCTCTCTCCCTCTCCCTCTCCGAAGCCGGTCCGGGACTTTCTTTCTTCTCCCCCGGAATTGACGCTAGACTCCTGATCTATCTCCTTGTGCTTCGGGGGAGGGCGCTTCATGGACGATCACACTGCTGGCAAGAACAGAGCCGTTCTGGTGACCGGCGGCAGCCGCGGCATCGGGGCGGCGGTCAGCCGTCTGCTGGCCGCCGAGGGCTGGCGCGTCGCCGTCAACTACGTCTCAGACGAGGAAGCGGCGCTGCGCACCGTCGAGGCGATCCATGCGGCGGGCGGAGAGGCCCTACCCTTCCAGGCCGACAGCGCCGATCCCGAACAGGTAAAGCAGCTTTTCGACGAGGCGTCGGCGGCCTTCGGGCCGCTCTCGGCCCTGGTCAACAATGCCGGGATCACCGGGCCGGTCAGCCGTCTGGACGAAGCCGACCACTACACCCTGGAGCGGGCCGTGCGGGTCAACATCCTGGGCGTCTTCTACTGCGCGCAGGCCTTCATCCGTCAGGCCTCGACGCGCTATGGCGGCAAGGGCGGGGCCATGGTGAACATCTCCTCGGTCGCCGCCGAACTGGGAAGCCCCGGCGAATACACTTGGTACGCCGCGACCAAGGGCGCGATCGACAGCTTCACCATCGGGCTCGCCAAGGAGTTGGCTGGGGAGGGTATCCGGGTGAACGCCGTCTCGCCCGGCCTGATCGCAACGGAGATCCATGAACGTGAGAGCAAGGCGCCCGAGCGTCTCGAACGCTTGCAGAGCGCGATTCCCCTTGGCCGCGCCGGAGAGGCGGAGGAGGTGGCCGAGGCGGTCTCCTGGCTGCTCTCCGATGCGGCCTCTTACTGTCTGGGAGCGAACATCAAGGTGTCCGGGGGACGTTAAGGGGCGGGCCGTTAATGGGGGTCGCTAAACCGTTCCCGCGCTGAGCGGCGCCAGAGCGCGGCGCAGCGCATGGGCGAGGTCGATCCGCTCTTCGGGACTGAGGAACCGTGCGATTTCCAGCTGCTTTCCGTGGGCGCGCAGCGTAAGCGGGCTGTTGCTATCGGGCGCCTCGTCGATTTCGACCTTCAGCCAGGCCGGCGAAAAGCGCCAGGACTGCCGCTCGCCCCGCCGGCTCACCCGCTCGACGGCCAGTTCGTCACGGGTCAGCCGCAGCGTCTCGTACATGCGCGCGGCGCGGTAGTTGAGCTTGAAGGCGCCGTAGATCAGCAGCACGTCGAGGCCCAGGAAACCTACCACGGGCCAGGCGCCCACCAGGAAGAAGAAGAGCCCGGCGGAAAAGGAAATCGCCACCACCCCCGCCATCAGGAAGAAGAATCCGCGCGGGCCGAGGCTCCGGTGCGGGGTTAGGACCGCATCGAACAGCGTCTCGTCGCCTTTGTCGGGTTCCTGTGCCATAAAGACAAGAATAGGATCGGCGGAAAGCCGCGCCAAGACCCGCGCGGATATTCGCCCGAATAAACAGGGACGACAAATCGCCTCAGCCATGAAGAAACAAGACGTCGTAACGCTCTTCGAGCGTCTTTCCGCCGCCCTGCCGGACCCCAAGAGCGAGCTGGAGTACGCCTCGCCCTACACGCTGCTGGTGGCCGTGGTGCTCTCCGCCCAGGCGACCGACGCCGGTGTCAACCGCGCCACCCGCTCGCTCTTTCCCGTCGCCGACACGCCACAGAAGATGCTGGCGCTGGGCGAGGAGGGACTGAAGGAGCACATCAAGACCATCGGGCTCTTCAACGCCAAGGCAAAGAACGTCATCGCGCTCTCACGCATCCTGCTGGAGAAGTACGACGGCGAGGTGCCGCGCGAGCGCGATCTGCTCGAAGAGCTGCCCGGCGTGGGGCGCAAGACCGCCAACGTCGTCTGCAACGTCGCCTTCGGGCAGCCGACCATGGCCGTCGACACCCACATCTTCCGGGTCTGCAACCGCACCGGGCTGGCGCCGGGCAAGACGCCGCTGGCGGTGGAGCTGAAGCTGGAGAAGGCGGTGCCCGAGGACCGCAAGCTGCACGCCCATCACTGGCTGATCCTGCATGGCCGCTACGTCTGCAAGGCGCGCAAGCCGGAGTGCCCGCGCTGCGTGATCCGTGACCTCTGCGCCTTCAAGCAGAAGACCAGCGAAGCGGACTTCCTGCCCAAGACGCGCAGCCCCAAGCCCAAGGGCACAGCGGCGGCAAAGAGCGCGGCAAAAAAAGCTGCTGGGAAGAAAGGCGCCTAGCTGGTGGCGCGGACGCGCTCGGCGGTCATCACCTGATCCAGACAGCCTTCCAGCGGTTGCTGGTCGGCGGCGACGCGGTCGCGCGCTTCCAGATGCAGGACGCGCCGCGTTGCGCCATCGGGATAGAAGAAGACGTCCAGCACGCAAGACGCCCCCTGATACTGCCAGATCTCGACGCTGGCTTCCTGGCGCACCAGGGTCGGCTTACCGATCAGGGCGGTCAGGCCCCCCGGGTCCTGACCCGCGAGGCTTGCCGGGTCGGGTGCGCTGGGCCGGGCCGCGAGGTCGCTGACCGCTGTCCGCTGCGCCGTGCCGCTGGTCTGGCAAGCCGCCAGCAGCAGGATCGCGGGTATCAGCAGCAGGCCGCGCATGGCCCTCAGGAGCCTTCCTTGATGTCTTCCATCTTGCCGCGCAGGCGGCCGCCGCGTTCGATGGAGAGGTCGGCATAGGTCACCGTGCCCTCCACCTCGCCGCCGCTGCGCAGCGTCAGGCAGCCAAGGACCTTGAGGTCGCCCTCGAAACGGCCGCTGATGGTGGCGTTCTTGACTTCGGCGCTGCCCTTGAACAGGCCGTCCTTGGCGATCTCCAGGCTCTCGCAGTCCTTCAGGGTCGCCTCGATCTCGCCTTCGACCAGCAACTGCTCGCAGTTCTTGATCTCGCCGGAAAGGCTGATGCCCTTGCCGACCGAGAGCCGCTTGCCGGTGCCCGACCCGCTCTGCGGGCCGGAGCCGCCGCCGGAAAAGGAGGGGATCGGGTTGGCCGGGCGCGGCGTGGGCTCACCCAGCTTCTTGGCCGCGGCTTCGCTCGGCGCGGAGCCCGCGGTCTCCTCGGCGGCGCTCTCCGCCTCGCTCGCAGCGGCCTGTTCCGGGGCGCTCTGCTCGGAGGGGCGCAGGGGGCGCGTTGCGCCGCCCTGGCCGTATTGACTAAGACGCGACGGCCCGGCGGGAATCGCCTGGGCGCGGTTGCGCTGTGCCAGGAGGTCCGGGTGCTGCGGACGCTCGTCGCGCAGGGACTCAGGAGCCTCGACGTCTTTCTTCTTGCCAAACATGGCCATGATATTCCCCCACCAGGAATGAATCTTTCGCTAACTATAGGGCCTAGCCCCGTGACCGCGCTACAGTTTCCCGTTGAAAAAGGTGAACCATGAAGGCGGTGCCCACGACCGGCGCGATCAGGTTCACGATGGGGACCGAGAAGAGGAAGGTGATCACCACCCCGGCCAGCATGAATTGGCGCTTGCGGGACAACCAAAGCTTTTTCATCTCGTCTCGGCCCAGCCGGCGCACGGCGACCAGCTCGAAATACTCCCGCCCGAAGAGATACCCGTTCAGAAGGTAGAAGAGCACCAGATTGAGCCCGGGTATGAACAGGAAGATGAGATAGAAGGGCAGCGCCGCCAGGTTGAGGCCCACGGTCACCAGGCCCAGCTTCACCGCGTCGCCCAGCATTTCGGAGACCGGCTGTTCGCGGGCCGGCGGCAGGGCGGGGTAGTGCCTCTCCTCCACCGCGCCGGCGACCTGATCCATGAACAGCGGCACGATCATGGAGACCACGCCGGGAAAGACCAGGAAGGAGACCACGATCAGCAGCAGGAACCCGCCGAGCGTCGCGATCCAGTCCGCGATGTCCGACCAGGGCGAGCCCCAGCCGGCGCCCTCCACGAAGGCCGCCAGGCTGTCGCCGCCCAGCGTGACCAGGAAGCCGAGCCCGGCCCAGAGCGCGAAGAAGATCACCAGCGCCAGGCCGAGCGACCAGAAGAGGACCCGGCGCACGCGCGGGTCGGAGAGCTGGGAAAAGGCCTTGCCGAGTGCAGAAAACATGATGGCGGCATATAGGCGCGGATGGGTGGCGAGCGCAAGGCCCGGCTTGCCGCGACACGGAGCGCTGGCGTACTCTCCGCCGCAATCGGTTGGACCGAAACTTCAATGGATAAGAGGACCTGGCCTCCATGACCGAACTGCGATTCGACGTCCTGGGAATCGGCAACGCCATCGTGGACGTGCTCACGCGCGCCGATGACGCCTTCCTGGAGGGTGAGGGTCTGGACAAGGGGGTCATGACCCTGATCGACAGCCACCGCGCCGAAAGCCTCTATGGCGCGATGGGGCCGGCGCACGAGATCTCCGGCGGTTCGGCGGCCAACACCCTTGTGGGCGTGGCGCAGTTCGGCAGCGACGCCGCCTTCATCGGGCTGGTCCGCAACGATCAGCTCGGCGGCATCTTCCGCCACGACATCCGCGCCTCGGGCGTCAGTTTCGAGACGCCCGCCGCGCTCGAAGGGCCGCCGACCGCGCGCTGCCTGATCTTCGTCACGCCGGACGCCGAGCGGACCATGAACACCTTCCTGGGCGCTTCGGTCCACATGTCGCCCGATCTGGTGGACGAGGCGCTGGTCGCCGCCGCCAAGGTGACCTATCTGGAGGGCTACCTCTGGGACGCCGAGCCCGCCAAGCAGGCCTATCTGAAGGCGGCCAAGGCGGCGCACGCCGCGGGCCGCGAGGTGGCGCTCAGCCTCTCCGACCCCTTCTGCGTCGAGCGTCACCGCGCCTCCTTCCTGGAGCTGGTCGCGAGCCATGTCGACATCCTCTTCGCCAACGAGGCGGAGCTGACCTCGCTCTACGAGGTGGAGAGCTTCGACGAGGCGCTTCAGCGCGTGCGCGGACACTGCAAGATCGCCGCCCTGACCCGCAGCGAGAAGGGCGCTGTCATCCTTTCCCAGGATGAATTGCACGTGATCGACGCCGTCCCAGTGGAGAAAGTGGTGGACACGACGGGGGCTGGCGATCTATTTGCTGCGGGATTCCTCCACGGCTACACCAAGGGCCTGGGCCTCGATCTTTGCGGGCGCCTGGGCGCGCTGGCTGCTGCGGAGGTGATTTCCCATTACGGCGCGCGCCCGGAAACCAACCTGGCCGAGCTGGCCAAGCAAAGGCTCTAGGCCGGGCTCGACGCGCCCCTGTTGAGCCGCCCTCATGAGGCGGCGGAAGCGAGAAGCGAAATGAGCGGCGACATCCGCAATCTGGCGATCATCGCCCACGTCGACCATGGCAAGACCACCCTGGTCGATTCCCTGCTGCGCCAGTCCGGCGCGCTGCGCGCCAACCAGCAGATGGACGAGCGCGCGATGGATTCCAACGACCTGGAGCGCGAGCGCGGCATCACCATCCTGGCCAAGTGCACCTCGGTGGAATGGAAGGGCACGCGCATCAACATCGTCGATACGCCCGGCCACGCCGATTTCGGCGGCGAGGTGGAGCGCATCCTCTCCATGGTCGACGGCGTGATCCTTCTGGTGGACGCCGCCGAGGGCCCCATGCCCCAGACGAAGTTCGTCACCATGAAGGCGCTGAAGCGCGGGCTGAAGCCCATCGTGGTGGTCAACAAGGTCGATAAGCCGGACGCCCGCCCCTTCTGGGTGCAGGACGCGGTCTTCGACCTTTTCGCCGCGCTTGAGGCCGACGAGGAGCAGCTTGATTTCCCGACGCTCTTCGCCTCGGGCCGCAACGGCTGGGCCGTGAACGAGCTGGAGGGCGAGCCGCGCGAGAACCTTCACCCGCTGTTCGACTGCATCCTCCGGCACGTGCCCCTGGCCAAGGGCGACGATTCCAAGCCCTTCGCCATGCTGGCGACGACGCTGGAGTACGATCCCTTCCTGGGCCGCATCCTGACCGGGCGCATCCAGCAGGGTGTCGCGCGGGTCAACATGCCGCTCCACGCATTGTCGCGTGACGGCAAGGTCCTGGAGCAGGCGCGCCTCACCAAGCTGCTGGCCTTCCGCGATTTGCGGCGCGAGCCGGTCGAGGAGGCGCGCGCCGGCGACATCGTCGCCATCGCCGGTTTCACCAAGCCGACCGTCGCGGACACGCTCTGCGATGTTTCCCTGCGCCAGCCGATCGACTCCCAGCCGATCGATCCGCCGACGCTGGCCATGACCTTCTCGATCAACGATTCGCCCCTGGCGGGCCGCGAGGGCGACAAGGTCACCTCGCGCCTGATCCGCGCGCGCCTTCTGCGCGAGTCCGAGGGCAACGTGGCGATCCGCGTCACCGAGACCGCCGACAAGGACGCCTTCGAGGTGGCCGGGCGCGGCGAGTTGCAGCTCGGCGTCCTGATCGAGACCATGCGGCGCGAGGGCTTCGAGCTTTCCATCAGCCGTCCGCGCGTGCTGTTCCGCAAGGACCCCGAAACCGGCGAGCGGCTGGAGCCCATCGAAGAGGTCCAGGTCGACGTGGACGAGGCCTATTCCGGCGTGGTGGTCGACAAGATTTCCCAGCGCAAGGGCGAGATGCTGGAGATGAAGCCTTCGGGCGGCGGCAAGGTGCGGCTGGTCTTCCACGCGCCCGCCCGCGGCCTGATCGGCTATCACGGCGAGTTCCTGACCGACACCCGCGGCACCGGCATCATGTCGCGCATCTTCTCCCACTTCGCGCCCTACAAGGGCGCGGTGCAGGGGCGGCGCGAAGGTGTCCTGATCTCCATGGAGGGCGGCGAGACCGTGGCCTATGCGCTCTGGAACCTGGAGGAGCGGGGCGAGCTCTTCATCGGGCCCGGCACGCCGGTCTACGAGGGCATGATCATCGGCGAGCACAGCCGGGGCAACGACCTGGAGGTGAACCCGCTGAAGGGCAAGAAGCTGACCAACGTGCGCGCCTCCGGCAAGGACGACGCCGTCACGCTGACGCCGCCGCGCCGGCGCAGCCTGGAAGAGGCGCTCAGCTACATCGAGGACGACGAACTGGTGGAGGTGACGCCCAAGTCGATCCGCCTCCGGAAGCGTCTGCTCGATCCGCATGCGCGCAAGAAGGAAAGCCGCTTGAAGGATGCCGTCTGAGGGCAAGGGACAGAACGCCGCTCTGGGCGACACGGGCCGCCGTTCCTGGCGGGAAGCCTTCGAGATTTATCTGCACCCGCGCGTCCTCGGCATGCTGTTCCTCGGCTTTTCGGCCGGGCTGCCCTTCCTTCTGGTCTTCTCGACCCTCTCGGCGTGGCTGCGCGAGGCGGGCGTTGAGCGGGCGGAGATCGGCTTTCTTTCCTGGGTCGGCATCACCTATTCCATCAAGGTCTTCTGGGCGCCGGTCGTCGACCGGCTGCCGATCCCGCTGCTGACGCGGGCGCTGGGCCGCCGCCGCTCCTGGATGCTGCTGGCCCAGTGCGGGATCGCCGTCGGCCTGATGGGGATCGCCGTGGCCGACGTCGGCTTGGGCGTCGGGGCCGTGGTCTTCGCCGCCCTGCTGGTCGCCTTTTCCTCCGCGACGCAGGACGTCGCCATCGACGCCTACCGCATCGAAGCAGCCGAGGAATCGGTGCAGGGGGCCATGGCGGCGACCTATCAGTACGGCTACCGCATAGGGCTTCTGGCGGCCGGCGCGGGCGCGCTTTTCATCGCCGACTTCGCGAGCTGGTTCTGGGCCTACGCCGCCATGGCGGGGCTGGTCGGGGTCGGCATGGTCACGGTGCTGGTGATCCGCGAGCCCGAGGGCAGCCTGACGCGCGGCGCGGTGCTGGAGGAGCCGGAGGTGCAGGCCTTCATGAGCCGCCTCTCGATCCAGGCCGAGGGCGCGCGCCGCGCGCTCGGCTGGTTCTACGGCGCCGTTGTCTCCCCCCTGGTGGACTTCTTCAAGCGCAACGGCTGGCTGGCGCTGCTGATCCTGGGGCTGGTCGGCACCTACCGCCTTTCGGACATCACCATGGGCGTGATGGCCAATCCCTTCTACATCGACCTCGGCTTCACCAAGACCGAGATCGCCGCCGTCGCCAAGGGCTACGGCCTCTTCGCGGGCTTCGCGGGCACCTTCCTGGGCGGCCTGCTGGTGGCGCGCTACGGCATAATGAAGCCGCTCTTCCTCGGCGCGGTGCTGATGATCGTCACCAACCTGCTGTTCGCATGGCTGGCGGTGCTGGGGGCCGACCTCGGCTTCCTGATCGTCACCATCTCGGCGGACAACCTGGCGGGCGGGCTCGGCGGCACGGTCTTCATCGCCTATCTCTCCAGCCTCACCAACCGGGCCTATTCGGCGACGCAGTACGCGCTCTTCTCCTCGCTCTTCACCCTGCCGGGCAAGTTCGTCGGCGGCTGGTCGGGCGTGGTGGTGGACAGCGCCGGATACGTGAACTTCTTCATCTATGCCGGTCTTCTCGGCATTCCGGCGGTTCTGCTGGTGCTGCTGATCGCCCGCTATGGCAGACGCCTGCTGCCGAACCCCGGCGGGGCCTGAGCGCCGTGGCGCGGCGCATCGCGGAGGACCTGTGGCTGCTGGAGTCCAAGGTCTCCATGCTGGGCATGAACCTGCCCTGCCGCATGGCGATCGTGAAGCTGGCGGAGGGCGGGCTCTGGCTGCACTCTCCCACCAAGCTGGATGAGGCGGCGCGCGCGGCGCTGGAGGAAATCGGCGGTCCGGTCGTCTGGCGGGTCGCGCCCAACCTCTTCCACCATGTCTTTCAGGGCGACTATCAGGCGGCTTTCCCGGAGAGCAGGCTGATCGCGCCGCTGGGCCTCGCCAAGAAGCGCCCGGACCTGAAGATCGACGCCGTCTTTGAGAAATCCGGCCCGGCGCCCTTCGGGCCGGAGATCGAATGCTATCCTGTCCCCGGCACGCCGGGGCGCGAGCGGGTCTTCCTGCACAAGCCCAGCCGCAGCCTGATCGTCACCGACCTCGCCTTTGCGACCGACGGCAGCTTTTCCGCCTTCGGGCGCCTCTATGGCCGCCTGACCGGGATCGACGGGCGGCTGGGGGTGCCGATCCACCTGCGCCTGCTCTACCGTAAGCGGGCGGCCATGGCCAAGGCGCTCGACGCGCTGCTGGAGTTGGACTTCCGGCGCATCGTCCCGGCGCACGGCCCGGTCATCGAAGAGCAGCCGAAGGAGGCCTTGGCAAAGGCCTTCGCGTTTCTCAGGTAGAAGAGCATGGACGAGGGACAGACACTCGAGCTACAGCGCGGCGACATCACCACGCTCGCCGTGGACGCAATCGTCAACGCGGCCAACGAACGCCTGGCCCCTGGCGGCGGCGTCTGCGGTGCGATCTTCGCCGCGGCGGGCCCGAGGCTGGGGGACGCCTGCCGCGCGCTGGGCGGCTGCCCGACCGGAGAGGCGCGCATCACGCCGGGCTTCGAGCTTCCCGCGCCCTTCGTGATCCACGCCGTCGGGCCGATCTGGCAGGGCGGCGGCCTGGGCGAGCCGGAACTGCTGGCGAGCTGCTATGAGACCTCGATCGCGCTGGCGGCGGAGAACCGGCTGACCTCCCTCGCCTTTCCGGCGATCTCCACCGGCATCTACGGTTACCCGCCGGAAGCGGCCGCGGAGGTCGCGCTGGCCGCCTGCCGCCGGGCGCTGGCGCGCTATCCGGAGGTGCGCCGGGTGGTCTTCTGCGTCTTCGACGAGAAAACCGAGGCGCTCTACCGCCGTTTGCTCGGCTAGTTCAACTGTTCCAGAAAGCGCCGCGCCTGCGCCGCCGCCGGGCTGTCGGGGGCTTGCCGCAGAAGCGTCTCGAGGTCCGCGCGCGCGGCGTCCAGGTTCCCCAGCGCGCCTTCCGCCAGCGCGCGTTCCAACAGGCCCTCCGGCAGGTTCGGCGAGAGCGTCAGCGCCTCCTCCGCGTTCTCCAGCGCCAGTTCCGGCACCTCCAGACGGCGGTAGAGGCTGGCCCTGAGCGCCAGCACGTCGGCGGCGTCCGGCGCCAGTTCGTGCGCGCGGTTCAGGTCGTCCAGCGCCTCCCAAAAATCCTCCTGCGCGCTCCGGGAAAAGGCCCGGTCGACGTAATACTCGGCCTTTCCGGGATCGAGGAAGATGGCTTCATCCTGAGCTTCCAGGGCTTTCTCCTCCTCGCCCGCGAGGGACCAGGCCTGCCCTTCCAAGGCCGCCAGCGTGCCGCGCAGTTCCGGCGCTTCGCCCGCCCGGCCCGCGCCGATCCGCGCCTCGGCCAGCCAGGGTGCGGCCTCCGCGGGCCTGTCGAGCAGCAGCAGGGCGAGGCCCCCGCAATGGTCGGCGCGCCAGTCGTCGCCGTCCTCCTCGCGCCAGAGCCGCGCCTCGTTGAAGGCGAACTCCCTTGCGCTTTCCGCCAGTTCCAGGCAGCGCGCGTAGCGGCTCTTCTCCTGGGCCTGGGCAGGTCCGGAAAACGCCGTCGCAAAGGCCAGCGCGAGCGTCAGCAGGAAGAGGGCGGCAAGGGGGGGTCTGCGATCCATGACGGCGCGACTCTGGCGCTCCGCCGCCTGCATGGCAAGTGGCGCTTGTCGGGACTCTGGGAGCAGCCTAGATTCTCTTCCATGAGCGCGACCCCGGCCCCTGGAAAACTCTTCTGTTTCGGCCTCGGCTACGTCGGGCGGCGGCTGGCCGAGAGCCTGCTGGCCCAGGGCTGGCGCGTGGCGGGCACGACCCGCTCGCTGGAGAAGGCCCGCGCCATGAAGGCGCTGGGGATCGAGGCGCACATCTTCGACCGGGGCCATCATCTGGCCGACCCCCAGCGCATGCTGGCCGGGACCACCCACCTTCTGACCACCATCTCCCCCGACGAGCAGGGCGACGTGGTGATCGACCAGTGCCACGAGCGCCTCGCCGACCTGGCCGCCGACGAGCGGCTGGTCTGGGCCGGGCTGATCTCCACCACCGCCGTCTACGGCGACACGCAGGGCGCCTGGGTCGACGAGGACGCGCCCCTGAAGCCGAGCGGGGAGCGGGGCCGCCGCCGAGTCCGGCAGGAGGAGGCCTGGCGCGGCCTGGCGCTGCGCGCGGACTTCCCGCTGCACATCTTCCGCCTGCCGGGGATCTACGGGCCGGGGCGCAGCGCGCTGGAGGAGGTGAAGGCGGGCCGCGCGCGGCGCATCGACAAGCCCGGCCAGGTCTTCAGCCGCATCCATGTCGAGGACATCGTCGGCGCGCTCACGCACTCCATGAAGAAGCCGGATCCCGAGGGCGCGGTCTACAACATCGCCGACGACCGCCCGGAGTCCGCCTCCGAGGTGACGGCCTACGCCTTCAGGCTGCTGGGCAAGACCCCGCCCGCGCCGATCCCCTTCGAGGAGGCGGCCAAGGGCATGAGCCCCATGGCGCTCTCCTTCTACGCCGACTGCCGCCGCGTCTCGAACACCAAGATGAAGGAGGAGTTGGGGTACACGCTCAAGTACCCCGACTACGAGGCGGGCCTGAAGGCGATCCTGGCTCAGGCGCCGAGCTGAGCCAGCAGCCGGTCCAAGGTCGCTTCCAACCTGACGATGTCCTGAGGTTCGGAGAGGCGGTGGCCGGCGCCCTTGACCAGGGTCAGTTCCACGTCCTCGCTGTCGATCATCTGCATCAGCTTGGTGGAGACGTCCCAGGGCACGTCCTTGTCCTGATCGCCGTGGATGAGGCGAAGCGGGCAGGTGAGGGGGATGGGCCCGCGCAGCAGCAGGTTCTTCCGCCCCTCCTCGATCAGCTTCAGGGTGATGCAGTAGCTGCCCTCGTCCTCGTACTCCGAGGCCTGCTGAAGGACACCCTCGCTCTCCAGCTTGCGCCGGTCCTCGACCGAGAGCCAGCTCCAGATCAGGTCCTCGGTGAAGTCCGGCGCGGCGGCGAGGCCGACGAGGCCCGCGAGGCGCTCTTTTATCTGCAAGCCCACCAGCAGCATCATCCAGCCGCCCATGGAGGATCCGATCAGGATCACCGGCCCTTCGGTCAGGGTTTTCACCGCCGCCAGGGCGTCGCCCGCCCAAAGACCGATGGTTCCTTCCTCGAATTTTCCGCTCGAAGCCCCATGTCCTTGGTAGTCGAACCGCAAGAAGGCGCGTCCCGTCCGCTTGGCGTAGGCCTCCAGCGCCGTCGCCTTGCTGCCGGTCATGTCCGAGGAGAAGCCGCCCAGGAACACCAGGGTCGGTCCCGCCCCCTCGGTCTTGTGGTAGGCAAGGCGTACGCCGCTGGGCAGGTCGAGGTAAGAGGGGGCTTGGCCGTCCGTCATGCAAATCCCTTTCCGCAACTCCCAAAAGAGGGCATAAGCTCGAACCATCATGTCATCCGGCCCCATAGACAAGTCAAAATCAGGCACCGCCGAGACCGGCTCGCACTTGGAGAGCGCCTATGTAGGCGGCGCCTACAATCCCGAGGCCGCGCCCGTGCCGCGCGCTCCGCGCGTGCTTCAGGTCCTGCCCGAGCTCTCCTCCGGCGGCGTGGAGCGCGGCACGATCGAGGTCGCGGGCGCGCTGACCGACGCTGGCTGGACGCCGCTGGTCGCCTCGGCCGGCGGGCAGATGGTCTATGAGTTGCAGCGCATCGGCTGCGAGCACATCGACCTGCCGCTGGCGACCAAGAACCCCTTGAGCATCCGCAAGAACAGCGAGCGGCTGCGCCGCCTGATCCGCCAGCAGGGCGTCGATCTGGTGCACGCGCGCAGCCGCGCCCCTGCCTGGAGCGCCTATTGGGCCTGCAAGGCCGAGGGCATCCCCTTCGTCACCACCTTCCACGGCACCTATTCCCACGGCAGCCAGCTCAAGCGGAAGTACAACTCCGTCATGGTGAAGGGCGATCTGGTGATCGCCGTGTCCGAGCACATCAAGCGGCACATCATGGAGGTCTACGACTGCCCGGAGCAGAAGATCCGCATGATCCACCGCGGCATCGACACGCGCTTCTTCGCGCCCGAGGCCGTCTCGGCGGAGCGCGTGATCCAGTTGACCCAGCAGTGGAACCTGCCGGAGACGCGGCCGCTGATCCTGATGCCGGGGCGTCTCACCCGCTGGAAGGGGCAGACGCTGCTCCTCAAGGCCCTGGAGACCATGAAGGACCTGGATTTCGTCTGCGTCTTCGTGGGCTCCGACCAGGGCCGGCGCGCCTACCGCGACGAACTCAACACGCTGATCAAGGCGCGCGGCCTGGAAGACCGGGTCTGGATGGTCGATCACTGCAACGACATGGCCGCCGCCTACATGCAGGCGAACGTCGTGGTCTCCCCCTCGCTCGACCCGGAGGCCTTCGGGCGGGTCATCGGCGAGGCCCAGGCGCTGGGCCGCCCGGTGGTCGCCTCGGCCCACGGCGGCGCGCTGGAACAGGTCATCGAAGGCGTCACCGGACGGCTCTTCAAGCCGGGCGATCACGAGGACCTGGCCAAGGGCCTGCGCTGGGCCCTCACCCTCTCCGCCCATCAGCGCGAGCAGGTCGCCGCGGCGGCCATAACCCACATCCGCCGCAACTTCACCAAGGAGCGGATGACCGACGCCACGCTCGAGGTTTACGCCGAGTTGCTAGCGCCCCGCTTGACTTGATACCGCCAAGCCATAAAGTTCCCCCGCGCCGCCCGTCTCCGGGCGGCTTTCACGCTGTTCTGTAAAGCTTCAGCACGCCAGGAGATGAAGGCGCCATGTCAGGCTCAGAGGTCACGATCACGCTTCCGGACGGTTCCCAGCGCAGCTATCCGCGCCCGGTGACCGGCGGGACCGTGGCCGAGTCCATCGGCCCGGGCCTCGCCAAGGCCGCGCTCGCGGTCAAGGTGGACGGGCAGCTGCGCGACCTGTCGCGCGAGATCGAAGACGACGCAGCGCTGGAGATCGTCACCAAGAAGCAGACCGAAGACGCGCTCGACCTGCTGCGCCACGACGCCGCGCACGTCATGGCCGAAGCGGTGCAGGAGCTCTATCCCGGCACGCAGGTCACCTTCGGTCCGGCGACCGAGGACGGCTTCTACTACGACTTCGCGCGCGAGGAGCCCTTCACGACCGAGGACCTGGAGAAGATCGAAGAGCGCATGCACGAGATCGTGGAGCGCAACGAGACGATCGAGCGGGAGGTCTGGGACCGCGAGGAGGCCATCGAGTACTTCAAGAAGATCGGCGAGAAGTACAAGGCCGAGCACATCGCGACCCTGCCGCAGGACGAGGTCATCACGGTCTACCGCCAGGGCGACTGGCTCGATCTCTGCCTGGGGCCGCACCTGCCCTCGACCGGCAAGCTGGGGCACGGCTTCAAGCTGCTGCGCGTCTCCGGCGCCTACTGGCGCGGCGACGCCAGGAACGAGCAGCTGCAGCGCATCTACGGCACCTGCTGGGAAGACGAGAAGCGCCTCAAGGCCTACCTCACCATGCTGGAGGAGGCGGGCAAGCGCGACCACCGCAAGCTGGGCCGGGAGATGAACCTCTTCCATCAGCAGGAAGAGGCGGTCGGCTCGGTCTTCTGGCACCCCAAGGGCTGGACCTTCTACCGCACGGTGGAGAGTTACATGCGCCGCCGTCTGGAGGCCGCCGGGTACGAGGAGGTCAAGACGCCGCAGCTGATCGACCGGCAGCTCTGGGAGGCTTCGGGCCACTGGGAGAAGTTCCGCGAGGCCATGTTCATCGCCGAGTCCGAGGACCGGATCCTGGCGGTGAAGCCCATGAACTGCCCCGGTCACGTGCAGATCTTCAAGCAGGGGCTGAAGTCCTACCGCGACCTGCCGCTGCGCCTGGCCGAGTTCGGCGCCTGTCACCGCAACGAGCCCTCGGGCGCGCTGCACGGCATGATGCGCGTGCGCGCCTTCACCCAGGACGACGCCCACATCTTCTGCACCGAAGACCAGATCATCGGCGAGACGGAGATCTTCTGCGAGCTGCTGAAGTCGGTCTACAAGGACTTCGGCTTTGAAAGCGTGCGGGTGAAGTTCTCCGACCGCCCGCCGGTGCGCGCAGGCTCCGACGAGACCTGGGACAAGGCCGAAAAGGCGCTGATCGAGGCGACCGAGGCGGCGGGGCTGGAGTATTCGCTCAACCCCGGCGAGGGTGCGTTCTACGGACCCAAGCTGGAGTTCGTTTTGACCGACGCCATCGGGCGCGACTGGCAGTGCGGCACGCTGCAGGTGGACTTCGTGCTGCCCGAGCGCCTGGACGCCACCTACATCGGCGCGGACGGCGGGCGGCACCGCCCGGTCATGCTGCACCGGGCGATCCTGGGCTCCTTCGAGCGTTTCCTGGCGATCGTGATCGAGCAGTACGCGGGCCGCTTCCCGCTGTGGCTGGCCCCGGTGCAGGCGACGGTCGCGACCATCACCAACGATGCCGACGGCTACGCCCGCGAGGTGCAGGCCAAGATGGCCGCCGCGGGCCTGCGCGTGGAGACCGACCTGCGCAACGAGAAGATCAACTACAAGGTCCGCGAACTGTCGCTCGCCAAGGTGCCGGTGATCGCCGTCGTGGGCCAGCGCGAGGCGGAGGAGGGCAAGGTCGCCCTGCGCCGCCTGGGCGGCCAGCAGCAAGAGATTCTTGCGCTTGACGACGCCATCGCTAGACTGAGGGAAGAAGCGCTGCCGCCTGCCTGACGGCGGTTACGGGGCTGTTCCGCGAAGAGCGGCGGCCCCTTGCTGTTTGGCAGGATGCCAGGATGCCGGCCGGGAAAGGCGACCGCACAAGGTCGCGAGGCTCCGGGCAGCAGGCGGCGCGAGACGGTAACATCACGAATAGAAACAGGAGATTCGTCCATAGCAAGGCCACCGATGAATGCCGCGCCCACCCGCGAGGGTCCGCGTGTCAATGAACTGATCACCGTGCGAGAGGTGCGCGTGATCGACGCCGAGGGGGAGAACCGCGGCGTCCTCTCGATTTCCGATGCCATGAAGCTTGCCGAGGATTCCGGTCTGGATCTCGTCGAGATCTCGCCGAACGTCGACCCGCCGGTCGTCAAGGTGATGGACTACGGCAAGTACAAGTACGAGGCCCAGAAAAAGAAGAACGAGGCCAAGAAGAAGCAGAAGGTCATCGAGATCAAGGAGATCAAGATGCGCCCGAACATCGACCAGCACGACTACGATGTGAAGATGCGGGCGGTGAACAAGTTCCTGGGCGAGGGCGACAAGGTGAAGGTCACCCTGCGCTTCCGCGGCCGTGAAATGGCCCACCAGGACCTGGGGCTCGCCTTGCTCCACAAGGTACGCGACGAACTGGAAGAGATCGCCAAGGTCGAGCAGCACCCCAAGCTGGAAGGCCGCCAGATGATCATGGTGATCGCGCCCCGGTAAAGCCGCGCGGCGCCAAGGACCGGAGGAGGTCCGGCGCAAGGACAGCAGACGGGGGCGGTTTCTTTTCGGAACCGCCCCTTTTCCTTTGGCCACGAGGCAGCGTTCCTTGACCCAAAGGCTGCCGGGAAGCCCTTGCCATCGGCCTTTCTCCCGGCTATAACCCCGCGTCTCTCGAAAGAGGGCTTTAAGAGCGGCGGGCTTTGTTACGGGCATGCCCGGTCGCTTTTCATTTGGTTCATCGACCAAGCACCAGAACTCAAGAGGATGACGAAATGCCCAAGCTGAAGACCAATTCGAGCGCCAAGAAGCGCTTTCGTTTGACCGGCACCGGAAAGGTCCGGATGAACTTCGCAGGTAAGCGACACAACCTTCGCAAGCGCACCCAGAAGATGAAGCGCAAGGCACGCGGCACGCAGATCATGGCCGCTTCCGACGCTCAGTTCGTGCGCCGTTATTTCCTGCCCAACGCCTGACCAGGCGTTGCCGAGCAGCGATTACCGATTAAAGAAGGAGTGCCGTCATGGCCCGCGTTAAAAGGGGCACCACCGCCCACGCCAAGCACAAGAAGGTCATCAAGGCAGCCAAGGGCTACCGTGGCCGCAACAAGAACATCTTCCGCGTCGCCGTGGAGAAGGTCGAAAAGGGTTGGCAGTACGCCTACCGCGACCGCCGCGCGCGCAAGCGCAGCTTCCGCGCGCTCTGGATCCAGCGCATCAACGCCGGTGCGCGCGAGCACGGGATGACCTATTCCCAGCTCATGGACGGCCTCAACAAGGCCGGCATCGAGCTGGACCGCAAGGTCCTCTCCGACATCGCGATCCGCGAGCCCGAGGCCTTTAAGTCCCTCGTGGACCAGGCCCAGGCCGCCCGCGAGAGCGCCCAGAAGTAAGACGATGGAACGCTCCCGCCCGATGGCCGCAAAGGGTCTGTCGGGCGGGGCCGCTTCCCCGTCCGGCAAGAAGCTTTCCATGCGCATGCCGTCTTTCACCTTTCCCAGCCGCCTGCTGACGCCGGTCCTTCTGGCCGGGCTTCTGCTGCTGTCGGCCTGCGAGGGCTACAAGGGCGATATCGCAGCGGTCCAGGGTGCGGAGAGCGCCACCGGCCTGACCAACGCCGAGCTGGTTCAGGAGATCGCGGGCGCGCGCGGCACCTACGACTGGTCCGCCGGGCCCTACGTCGAGGGCAAGGACGAGATCGTGCTGGTCGAGGCGCGCATCGAGAAGACCGACAACAGGGGCGAAGACCACGTCATTCAGCTCCTTTGGGTCCACAACCGGCAGTCCGGCAAGGTCTCAAGCGAGGACGTCGTGATCGACGGCCAGTCGCGCGGCCTGCTCGCCGGGGCCATGGACCTGTTGCTCCTGCAGCTCGAATAGAGGCTTTTTCAAGGGAATACCCACCGGGGATGTCATGAGCGAACTTGACCAACTGCGCGCCGAGCTGACCAAGCGCGCCGAGGAGGCCGAAACCCTCCAGGCGCTGGAGGCCCTGCGCGTCGAGGCGCTCGGCAAGAAGGGGCTGATCACCCAGCAGATGAAGTCGCTCGGCCAGCTCGATCCCGACGAGCGGCGCGAGCGCGGCCAGGCCCTCAACCGCCTGAAGGACGAGATCGCGGAGGCCATCGAGGCCCGCAAGGAGGGGCTGGAGAGCGCCGAGTTGGACGCCCGCCTCGCGCGCGAGACCATCGACGTCACCCTGCCGGCCCGGCCTGGCGAACTGGGCCGCATCCACCCGATCAGCCGCACGGTGGACGAACTGGTGGCGATCTTCGGCGAGATGGGCTTTTCGGTCGCGACCGGGCCGCACATCGAAGACGATTTCCACAACTTCACGGCCCTCAACATCCCCGAGGAGCACCCCGCGCGTCAGGACCACGACACCTTCTACCTGAAGCCGCGCGAAGACGGCACGCGTCAGGTCCTGCGGACCCACACCTCGCCGGTGCAGATCCGCACCATGCAGAAGACCACGCCGCCGATCCGCATCATCGCGCCGGGCCGCACCTTCCGTTCCGACTCCGACGCCACCCACAGCCCGATGTTCCATCAGGTCGAGGGGCTGGTGATCGACGAGAAGGCCCACATGGGCGAGCTGAAGGGCACGCTGATCGACTTCTGCCGCACCTACTTCGACGTGGAGGATCTGCCGGTCCGTTTCCGGCCCAGCTACTTCCCCTTCACCGAACCCTCCGCCGAGGTCGACATCGGCTGCTCGCGCGACGGCGGGCAACTGAAGATCGGGGCGGGCGCGGATTGGCTGGAGATCCTGGGCTGCGGCATGGTGCACCCCAAGGTGCTGGCCCACTGCGGCATCGATTCCGACAAGTATCAGGGCTTCGCCTTCGGCATGGGGATCGAGCGCATCGCCATGCTGAAGTACGGCATTCCCGATCTGCGCACCTTCTACGAGAGCGATCTGCGCTGGCTGAAGCACTACGGCTTCCTGCCGCTCGACGTTCCCAGTCTGGTGAGGGGGCTCTAGGTCATGAAGTTCACCCTCAACTGGCTGAAGGATCACCTGGAGACCCAGGCGTCCCTGGACGAGATCGTCACCAAGCTTTCCATGATCGGCCTGGAGGTCGAGGGCGTCGAGGACAAGGCCGCCGAACTGGCGCCCTTCACGGTGGCCTACGTCAAGGAAGCCAAGCCCCATCCCGACGCCGACCGGCTGCGCGTCTGCATCGTCGAGACCAAGGAGGGCGATGTGCAGGTGGTCTGCGGCGCGCCCAACGCGCGCACGGGCATGAAGGGCGTCTTCGCGCCCACCGGCACCCACATCCCCGGCACCGGCATCGACCTGAAGAAGGGCGTGATCCGGGGTCAGGAGTCCAACGGCATGCTGGTCTCCGAGCGGGAAATGGGCCTCTCCGACGATCATGAGGGCATCATCGAGCTGCCCGAGGACGCGGTCCTGGGCGAACCCTTCGCCAAGATCGCCGGGCTCGACGATCCCGTGATCGAGATCGCCATCACGCCCAACCGCAGCGACTGCCTGGGCGTGCGCGGCATCGCGCGCGATCTGGCGACCGCCGGTCTCGGGACGCTGAAGCCGCTGAACGCGCCGAAGATCGAGGGCGGCTACGACAGCCCCATCAAGTGGGTCCGTGCCCTGCCGGAGGGCGCCGAGGACGCCTGTCCCTACGTCGCCGGACGTCACTTCAAGGGCGTCAAGAACGGCCCGTCGCCCGCCTGGATGCAGCGCCGCCTGACCGCCATCGGGCTCCGGCCCATCTCGGCGCTGGTGGACATCACCAACTACGTGACCTTCGACCTCGGCCGCCCGCTGCACGTCTTCGACGCGGCCAAGCTGAAGGGCGACCTTTCCATGCGTCTGGCCAAGGAGGGCGAGAGCCTGGAGGCGCTGGACGAGCGGACCTACAAGCTCGACGGCGAGACCGTGGTGATCGCCGACGAGACCGCGGGCACGCTCCAGGGCATCGGCGGCATCATGGGCGGCGAGGAATCCGGCGTCACCGAGGAGACCACGGAGGTCTTCCTGGAGGTGGCGCTCTTCGATCCCGTGCGCGTCGCTACCTCGGGACGGCGTCTGGGCATCCTCTCCGACGCCCGCTATCGTTTCGAGCGCGGCCTGGACCCGCAGTCCGCCGACTGGGGCGTCGAGGTTGCCACCCGCCTGATCCAGGAGCTTTGCGGCGGGGAGGCGAGCCACGCCGTCTCCGCTGGTCAGATCCCCGATACGCGCAAGCGCATCGAACTGCGGCCCGAGCGGGTGAAGACCCTGGGCGGCATCGACCTGCCGGCGTCCGAGCAGAGCCGCATCCTCTCCGACCTCGGCTTCGAGGTGAGCGAGGAGGGCGGCAAGATCGTCGCGCTCAGCCCCTCCTGGCGGCCGGACATCGAGCTGGAGCCCTGCCTGGTCGAGGAGATCCTGCGCATTCACGGCTACGACGAGATTCCCATCGTCGCGCTGGAGCGCGAGACCGACCTGCCGCAGCCTGCGCTCAGCCTGACCGGGCGGCGCATCGGCCATGCGCGCAGCGCGCTCGCCTTCCGCGGCCTGAACGAGACGGTCACCTTCTCCTTCCTCTCCTCCAAGCTGGCGCGGGTCTTCCAGCCGGTGCCGGAAAAGCTGCTGCTCGACAACCCCATCTCCGCCGACCTGGACGCCATGCGCCCGACCCTGATCGCCAATCTGGTCGAGGCGGCGGCGCGCAACAGCGACCGGGGCTATCCCGACCTGGCTTTCTTCGAGGTCGGCGCGGACTACCACGACGACGGCCCGGACGGGCAGCGCGAGGTGATCGCGGGCCTGCGCGCGGGCGCCGGCGTGCCGCGCCACTGGTCGGAAAAGACGCGGCCCCTGGACGCCTTCGACGCCAAGGGCGATGCGCTCGCAGCGCTGGAGGCGGTCGGCGCGCCGGTCGACAACCTTCAGGTCTCGAGCGATGCGCCCGGCTGGTACCATCCGGGCCGCTCGGGCCAGCTGCGCCTGGGCCCCAAGGTCCTGGCCAGCTTCGGCGAGCTTCACCCCAAGGTGCTGAAGGCCGTCGAGCTGCGCGGCCCGGCGGTCGGCTTCGAGCTCTACCTGGACGAGGTGCCGGTGCCCAAGTCCAAGGGCACCCTGCGCCCGGCGCTGGAGGCCTCGGCCTTCCAGCCGGTCAAGCGCGACTTCGCCTTCATCGTCGACGCCGAACTGCCCGCCGACAAGCTGGTTCGCGCCGCCAAGGCCGCCGAGAAACTGCTGATCGTCCAGGTGCAGGTCTTCGACCTCTACCAGGGCCAGGGCGTGCCGGAAGGCAAGAAGTCGCTGGCCATCGAAGTCACCCTGCAACCCCGCGAAAAGACCCTCACCGACGCCGAGATCGAGGCGGTGGCAAAGAAGGTCGTCGAACAGGTCGAAAAGGCCACCGGCGGAACGCTGAGGGGTTAGGCGGCGCTTTGCCGCCGAAACCCTACTTCCCCTTCACCAGCAACTTCAGCGCCCGGTCCGCGGCGTTCTCGGCGGCCTCTCCGGGGGTTTGCAGGAAGGGGTCGGTCATCAGGAGGGCGTAGGCGAGGCGGGCGCGGGCGGCGGCTTCCTTCTTGCCCGCGCCGCTCTCCGCAAAGGCGTGTTCCAGGACCGAGAGGCGCTGGGCGTCGATGGTGGCGACCACCTTGGCGGTGCGCTTGTCGCGGCGGGCCCAGAGGCGCAGGCCCGCTTCGCCGCCCAGGCGCGGGGCGAGCCAGGACAGGAGGCCGCGCAGCTTGGCTTTCGGCTTGCCGCTGTCCGCCTCTCCGCCGTGCAGCGCTGCCGTCAGGCCCTCGCTCTCGCGCCGCTCCCACATCTCCAGCACAGCCTTCATCAGCGCCTCGCGATCGGCGAAGTGCCAGTAGAAGCTGCCCTTGGTGATCTTCAGGCGGCGCGCCAGCACCTCGACCCGCAGCGCCTCGTCGCCTGCCTCTGAAAGGAAGGCCCAGGCGCCCTCGATCCAGGCCTCGCGGCTGACCAGGGGCTTGCGGCCCGGGCGCTTGCGCGCTGTCTCGGTCTCTTGCGGCGGCTGGGTTTGGCTCATGGGCTTAGGGCTTTCGCTCTGGCAGGGCAGAGGAGAGGGTGGCCCAGCGCGCGCAGCGAGCGCAAGAAAAAGGGCGCGGCGCCCCGAAAAGAAAGCGGCCCCCCGCTCTAGGGGGGAAGCGGCGGGCCGATCGATATTGCCAATCCATCACGGGGGGGATGAATGGTCCAGGAAGCTTGGCGTTTTTCTGTCTTATTTTCTTTTACGCAGCCGCGCGCGAGTCGGTTCACCGGAGGAGTCGATTTTTCCCCGTCCGCGCCGCGCCGGCAGGGCTTTCAAGCCGGGCTTTCCGCGCTATCTATCCAGCGAGGCCGGGAGCCTTTGTTTTCTCTGGCATTTGGGCCCCATTGGCCCTAGAAAGCCGCTCATGACCGACCTGAAGCACATCCGGAATTTCGCGATCATCGCCCATATCGACCACGGCAAGTCGACCATGGCCGACCGCTTGATCCAGCGCTGCGAAGCCGTCTCCATGCGCGAGCTGCGAGAGCAGATGCTCGACTCCATGGATATCGAGCGCGAGCGCGGCATCACCATCAAGGCGCAGACCGTTCGCCTGACCTACAAGGCGCGCAACGGCGAGACCTATGTCCTGAACCTGATCGACACGCCGGGCCACGTGGACTTCTCCTACGAGGTCTCGCGCAGCCTCAAGGCCTGCGAGGGCTCGATCCTGCTGGTCGACGCCAGTCAGGGTGTCGAGGCCCAGACGCTGGCCAACGTCTATCTGGCCATCGACCACAACCACGAGATCATCCCGGTGCTCAACAAGATCGACCTGCCGGCCGCCGAGCCCGAGCGGGTGATGGAGCAGATCGAGGAGGTGATCGGCCTGGACGCGACCGACGCCATCGCCATCTCCGCCAAGACCGGCCAGGGGATCGAGGACGTGCTGGAGGCGCTGATCGAGCGCCTGCCGCCGCCCCAGGGCGACGCCGATGCGCCCTTGAAGGCGCTGGTGGTCGATTCCTGGTACGACGTCTATCTGGGCGTGGTCTCCCTGGTGCGGGTCATGGAGGGCGTCATCAAGCCCGGCATGAAGGTGCGCTTCATGGGCACGCGCGCGCTCCACGACGCGCAGGAGGTCGGCATCTTCGCGCCCGCGCGCAAGAAGGTGACACAGCTCGGCCCAGGCGAGATGGGCTACGTCGTCGCCGGCATCAAGGACATTCAGGAGGCCAAGGTCGGCGACACCATCACCGACGAGCGCCGCCCGACCGACAAGCCCCTGACGGGCTTTCAGCCCTCCGTGCCCGTGGTCTTCTGCGGCCTCTTCCCGGTCGACGCCAGCGACTACGAGGAGCTGCGCGAGGCGCTGGGCAAGCTGGCGCTCAACGATTCCTCCTTCTTCTACGAGCCGGAGAGCTCGGCGGCGCTGGGCTTCGGCTTCCGCTGCGGTTTCCTGGGGCTGCTGCACCTGGAGATCGTGCAGGAACGCCTGGAGCGCGAGTTCGATCTGGAACTGATCACCACCGCGCCGAGCGTGGTCTACAAGCTCTCCATGACCGACGGCACGCAGCGCGAGCTGCACAACCCGGTCGACATGCCCGAAGTGACCCGCATCCGCAGCATCGAGGAGCCCTGGATCCGCGCGACCATCCTGGTGCCCGACGATTACCTGGGATCGGTCTTGAAGCTCTGCGAGGACCGGCGCGGTGAACAGGTCGAGCTGACCTACGCCGGGTCGCGGGCCATGGTGGTCTACAAGCTGCCGCTGAACGAGGTGGTCTACGACTTCTACGACCGCTTGAAGTCGGTCACCTCGGGCTACGCCTCCTTCGACTATCACCTGGAGGAGTACCGCGAAGGCGACCTGGTCAAGGTGTCGGTCATGGTGAACCAGGAACCGGTGGAGGCGCTCTCCATCATGGTCCACCGCAGTCAGGCAGAAACCCGCGGGCGCGCGCTCTGCCTTCGCCTCAAGGACCTGATCCCGCGCCAGCTCTTCAAGATCGCGATCCAGGCCGCCATCGGCGGCAAGGTGATCGCGCGCGAGACCGTCTCGGCCCTGCGCAAGGACGTCACCGCCAAGTGCTACGGCGGCGACATCACGCGAAAGCGCAAGCTCCTGGAAAAGCAGAAGGCCGGCAAGAAGCGCATGCGTCAGGTCGGCAACGTGGAGATCCCGCAGTCCGCCTTCCTGGCGGCGCTGAAGATGGACAACTCCTGAGGAAGCGCTTCTAGCGGCGCAGGCGGTGACGCTTCTCGCGCTTGCGGACGAAGGTCGAGAGCAGCAGCAGGACCAGTCCGGGAAGCGCCAGCACGAAGACGGCCGGCAGTTCCAGGATGGGGAAGATGGTCTCGTGCCAGAGGTCCGGGTCCAGGTTCCGCTCAATCCCGGCCTGCAGCATGTTGAGGCTGCCCGGATGGAGCTGGAACCAGAGTTGGCCGAGCGGGGAGAACTGCTGGTCGCTGGGCGGCGCGAAGCCCCCCAGGTCGTAGATCAGCGCCGCCAAGGCGCCCAGCAGGAGCAACAGCCCCAACAGGCGCAGCAGGTTCTTGATGAGCATCATGGCCTCGGTCCTTCGCGGTCCCCTGGTGAAGCCCTCTCTCAAGGGCGCACTATAGGGCATGGCGCGCGGCCTGTTGAGGGTGAATTCCCAAGGCCGCCGCTCAGCCGCTAAAAACCGCGTTCTAGACGTTGCAATGCCCGGCGCGCTCGGCTAGTTTCCTCCGCGCTTCGGCAGGCGCTGACCGCGCCCCCGTCCGGGGATCAAGGAGAGGTGGCCGAGTGGCTTAAGGCGCACGCCTGGAACGCGTGTGGGCGGGAAACCGCCTCGTGGGTTCGAATCCCACCCTCTCCGCCATCCGCTTCAACCTGCCGTGTTCCTACACCTCGACGCCCGCGAGGCGGAAGCTTTCGAGCCAGTGCTCCGCGTCGGCCGGGTCGGCGCAGGAGCGGGCTTCCGAGCGTGCGAAGCGTTCGGCCGAGAAGCTTGGCGGGATGGAGCGCACCACGTCGCGGGCTTCCTCCGTCCTGCCGAGACGCGCGAGGTTGGCGGCCTCGCACAGCTGGAGATAGTGCGGGGGATCCAGGATGGGGCGCAGCGCTTCCAGACTGCCTTGGTAGTCTCTGACGATGTGCCGCGCGTCCACCATCGCGCAGATGTAGCCTGGCGTGGGCCGGGGTTCCAGCGCCAGCCCCTGCTCGAGAGCCGCCAGCCCGGCGACCTTGTCGCCGCCGCAGCAAACTTGAATGAGGCCATTGATCACCAGAATCTCGCTGTCGCGCGCGCTCACCTTCTCGGCAGCCTCGGCGTGCTTCAGCGCAGCCTTGGGATCGCCGATCAGAAGGAAGGTCATGGCTGCCCGCTGCAAGACGAAGGGATCAGTGTTGTCCAGGCTCAAGGAGCGTTCCATGTGCTCGCGCGCGCGTTCGATCGTCTCCTCCTCGTCCAGATCGAGCGTCTGACTGAAGAGGTTATAGGCATAGAAATACCCGACGTAGGCCTGCGCGCGGGCATAGCCGTCGTCGGCTTGAATCGCTTCCAACACCAGCTTCAGCGCCCCGGCTTCATCGCCCGCCCGCCAGGCTCTCCGGCCCTTGAGAAAAAGCGAGTAGGCGCTTTTGGAGGTGGTGGGGTCGCGTTCGCGCTGACGCCAGACCGCCTCGTCCAGATCGAAGGTCAACTGCACGATGAGCCGCTGAACGATCTCGTCCTGGAGGGCGAAGACATCCTCGACTTCGCGCTGCATGCGGTCGCCCCAGACGTGTTCGCCGCTGATCGCGTCGATCAGGCGGATCGTGACCCGCATGGAGTTGCCCAGAACCCGCAGGCTGCCGTCCAGAATGAAATTGGCGCCGGTCTCCCGGTGGATCCTGCCCGGATCGGCATCGCGCTCCGCGTAGTTGGAGGAGATGCGGTGCCCAATGACCAAGAGGTGCTTGTGGCGCGCAAGCTCGGTGATGAGGTCCTCGGCCAAGCCGTCGCAGAAGTAGTCGAAGCTCGCGTCCCCTGAGAGGTTCTTGAAGGGCAGAATGGCGATTGACGGCGTCCGCCTCTCCGGTGTGGCGGAAGGTTTTTCCTTTGGGGCGTTCGCAGCGCCGGCCGGATCGATCCGATAGACGCGCAGCGGATCGGCGATGTTCTTGAACTCCTTCATGCCGAGGTCGATGAAATCCACCGGGAGCTTGTTCCGCGCCTGCCGGTAGACGTCCTCTGAAACGCAGAGGGAGTCCGGGTCCGCGATCCCTTCCAGCCGCGCGGCCAGATTGACGCCGTCGCCGTAGATGTCCGAGCCCTCGATGATGATGTCGCCGATGTGGATGCCGATGCGCAGCCTGATGCGGCGCTCCTCGGCGCAACCGGGTTCGAAGGCCGCCAGATTCCTCAGGATCGTGAGCGCGGATTCGATGGCCTCCACCACGCTCGGGAACTCGGCCAGCAGACCGTCGCCGGTCAGCTTCACGACGCGTCCGCCCCGCTCCCGGATCGACGGATCGACGATCGTCGAACGCAGCCTCTTCAGGCGCTCCAGCGTGCCGGCTTCCTCCAGGCCCATGAGCCTGCTGAACCCGACCACGTCGGCGGCAAGTATCGCGGCAAGTCGGCGTTTCACCTTGGACGCTCCCTAATCCCCTGCAAGCTTAGGGCACCCCATCCGGAGGGTCCATCTTCGCTCTCCAGGCGACGAGCGGCGCAGATTTGCCGGGGCAAGGCGGGAGGCGTAGACTTTTCCGGCCTGGCAGGAGCGGCCGCGACGGTGAAGCTCCCCCTCATCCCGGCCGCAAGAACGGGAGGAGACAAGGATGGCCGAAGTTCACTACAGCACCACGATCGCCGCGCCGGCGGAGCCGGTCTGGCGCATGATCCGGGCTTTCTCGGGCTTGGAGACCTTCTTTTCCGTCTTCGCGAGTTCGACCACTCAAGGAGAGGGCGAGGGCGCGACCCGGGTCTTGCGCCTTCCGGACGGCGGAGAGTTCCACGAACGGCTGGAGTCTCTCGACGACGGCGCGCGCAGGCTCGTCTACAAGACCCTGAAATCGCCCCTGCCCATCGAGAACTACGTGGGGACCGTGACGGTGGAGGACGCCGGCGGCGGCTGCTCCAAGGTCTCCTGGTCCTGCCGCTTCGATGCGAGCCCGGAGGTCGAGGCCTCCATGAAGGAGATGTTCGAGAGCGCCTACGCCGACGGCATCCGGGGGCTGGAGAGGCTCAATAGAGGGTCCTGACGGCGCAGAGCGCCACGGATTCCAGTGCGCCCGGAGAGGGTCTTGGGTGCGGTCAGCCGAATTTGCTTGTTTAGAATAATTCTAATTATTATCTTCATGAGCAACAGGCGCGCCGGAGCCCTCCGGCCTCGAATTTGAAAACGCACTTTACCTTGGAGAGGAAAGCGACATGGACGGAGACAGCAAGATGGGCAAATGCCCGGTCATGCACGGCGGCAGCACCAGCGTCGCCAGCGATGTGATGGACTGGTGGCCCAATGCCCTGAAGCTCGACATTCTTCATCAGCACGACAGCAAGACCGACCCGATGGGCAAGGACTTCGACTATCGCGAAGAGGTGAAGAAGCTCGATGTCCCGGCCCTCAAGAAGGACCTCCACGCGCTTATGACCGACAGTCAGGACTGGTGGCCCGCCGACTGGGGCCACTACGGCGGCCTGATGATCCGCATGGCCTGGCACGCCGCCGGTTCCTACCGTCTGGCCGATGGCCGCGGCGGCGGCGGCACGGGCAATCAGCGTTTCGCGCCCCTGAACTCCTGGCCCGACAACGTCAGCCTCGACAAGGCGCGCCGGCTGCTCTGGCCGATCAAGAAGAAGTACGGCAACAAGATCAGCTGGGCCGATCTCATGATTCTGGCGGGCAACATCGCCTATGAGTCCATGGGCCTGAAGACCTTCGGTTTCGGCTTTGGCCGGGAGGACATCTGGCATCCGGAGAAGGACGTCTACTGGGGTTCTGAAAAGGAGTGGCTGGGCCGCGACCGCTACGCCAGCGACGAGGACGCCAGCTCGCTGGAGAACCCTCTGGCCGCCGTGCAGATGGGCCTGATCTACGTGAACCCGGAAGGCGTGGGCGGCAAGCCGGACCCGCTGAAGACGGCCAAGGAAATCCGCGAGACCTTCGCCCGCATGGCGATGGACGACGAGGAGACCGTCGCGCTGACGGCGGGCGGGCACACCGTCGGCAAGTGCCACGGCAACGGCGACGCCAGTCTCCTCGGCCCCGATCCTGAAGCAGCGGACGTCGACCAGCAGGGCTTCGGCTGGAGCAATCCCAACGGCAAGGGCCGGGGCCGCGACACGGTGACCAGCGGCATCGAAGGCGCCTGGACCACCCATCCGACCGTCTTCGACAACGGCTATTTCGAGCTGCTCTTCAAGTATGACTGGGAGCTGCGCAAGAGCCCGGCCGGCGCGTCCCAGTATGAGCCGGTCGGCATCGCCGAAGAGGACAAGCCGGTCGATGTGGAGGACCCCTCGATCCGCCTCAACCCCATCATGACCGACGCCGACATGGCGATGAAGATGGACCCGGTCTACCGCGAGATTTCCCTGCGCTTCAAAGCGGACCCCGAAGCCTTCCGCGAGGCTTTCTCGCGCGCCTGGTTCAAGCTGACCCACCGCGACATGGGGCCCAAGGTCCGCTACCTCGGCCCCGACGTGCCCGAGGAGGACCTGATCTGGCAGGACCCGGTCCCCGCCGGTCCGACCGATTACGACGTCGCGGCCGTGAAGGCGAAGATCGCCGAGAGCGGCCTCTCGATCGCGGAGATGGTGGCGACCGCCTGGGACAGCGCCCGGACCTACCGCGGGTCGGACATGCGCGGCGGCGCCAACGGCGCACGCATCCGTCTGGCTCCGCAGAAGGACTGGGAGGGCAACGAGCCCGAGCGTCTGGCGAAGGTGCTGTCGGTGCTGGAGCCCATCGCCTCTGAGGCCGGGGCCAGCATCGCCGACGTCATCGTGCTTGCGGGCAACCTCGGCGTGGAACAGGCGGCCAAGGCGGCCGGTCACGACATCGAGGTGCCCTTCGCGCCGGGCCGGGGCGACGCCACGGAGGAGATGACCGACGCCGAGTCCTTCGAGGTGCTGGAGCCGATCCACGACGGCTACCGCAACTGGCTGAAGCAGGACTACGCGGTGAAGCCCGAGGAGCTGATGCTCGACCGCACCCAGCTCATGGGCCTGACCGCTCCCGAAATGACCGCGCTGGTCGGCGGCCTGCGCGTGATCGGCGCCAACCACGGCGGCAGCGAGCAGGGCGTCTTCACCTCTCGCAAGGGCGCCCTGACCAACGACTTCTTCGTGAACCTCACCGACATGGCCTACGAATGGAAGCCGGCCTCGGGCGGCGCCTACGAGATCCGCGACCGCAAGACCGGCGAGGTCAAGTGGACGGCGAGCCGCATCGACCTGGTGTTCGGCTCGAACTCGATCCTCAGGTCCTATGCCGAGGTCTACGCCCAGGACGACAGCGAGGCGAAGTTCGTCGCCGACTTCGTTGCGGCCTGGACCAAGGTGATGAACGCGGATCGTTTCGATCTCGCCTAAGGACCCCCTTTAGGGATCCCCGGACCCGCCGGGTCCGACCCTATACCGGAAACGGCGCTGCAGTCCTCTTGCAGCGCCGTTTTCTTTGTCAAAGAGAAAGAGAGCCTTTCGGCGCCCGCCGGGCCGCCTAACGCGGCAGGAGTTGCCGGAGCTCGCGCAGTTCCCGGATCAGCTTGTCGCTCTTCTCCAGGGTCGCTTCAAGCTCGCTGCGAACCTCCTCGGAAAGCGGCTCATCCTCCAGGAATTCGAGAAAGGTCACGATCGCCTGAACGGATCCGTTGGCGTCATGCAGCAGGCGGGAAATCTGTTCAGAGTCGGTCATCGGGCCCATCCAATCCGGCTTCTTGAAGAGCGGCGCGCCAGAGAACCTAGCATTGCTTCCCCGCGCCTCAAGACCGCAATACGCCTGGGCCGGGTCATCCGGCGTTTCACGGCTGCTTACTCGGGAAGAGCTGGCGGGGATCTCTTATTGCCGCTCTATGGTAGACTCCTTCTGGAAACATGGGAGGGATCGGGTTTGCCCGACGTTGAGGAGTTTCTCAGCGGCCTGGGGCTGGAAGCCTATGGCGAGGCCTTCGCTGAGAACGCGATCGACAGCGATACCCTGCTGGAGTTGACCGACCGGGACCTGAAGGACCTGGGCGTGGCCGCGCTCGGGCACCGCAAGAAGATTCTGAAAGCTCTGGAGGAACTTCGCGCCGCCCCGGGGGAAACCGCGCCGGCGCAAAGCAGCGGGCACAAGCGGCAACTGACCCTGGTCTTCGCCGATCTTGTGGCCTCCACCGAGCTGTCGCAAAGCCTGGGGCTGGAAGCCTACCGCGCCACGCTGCGCCGCTATCAGGACTGGGCCAGAACGGCGATCGAGGGGGAGGGTGGCTACGTCGCCAAGTACCTGGGCGACGGCGTCCTGGCCTATTTCGGCTACCCCAAGGCCAACGAGGACGACCCGCTCCGCGCGGTCCGCGCATCCCTCAGCCTCATCAGAAGCGTCATGACCGCTGACCCGCCTCTGGCGGTCAGGATCGGGGTCGAGACGGGCCTCGTCGTGGTCGGCGACATCATCGGCGAGGCGGCCTCTCAGGAGCACACCGTGGTGGGAGAGACGCCGAACCTCGCCGCCCGTCTACAGGCCATCGCTCCCTCCAACAGTCTGGTGATCGGTCCGCGAACCTTCCGGCTGGTCGAAAGGCAGGTCGCGAGCGAGGCCCTCGGCCCACAGCGCCTCAAGGGTTTTTCCGAGGAGGTGGCGGCCTGGAAAGTCACCGGTCTCGCCGACGCCAAGAAGGGTTTGGAAAGCGGCGGGATCGACGAGCAGACCCCGCTGATCGGCCGCCGCCGGGAACTGGGCCTGCTCGCCGCCGCCTTTTCGCGCACCCAGCTGGGCGAGCCCGTCGCCGTCCAGGTCAGAGGCGAGGCCGGGATCGGGAAATCCCGGCTGGTCGCCGAATTCCTGGGGCAGATCGAGGGGCGGGCGAAGCTCCTTCACGGGCACTGCGCCTCGAACGCCACCTCGACCGCTTTCTATCCCTTCGTCGACCTTCTGCGCCGCGAGTACCTGGGCGGCGCGGGGGCAGCGGAAGCCGGCGAAACGGATACCGGAGCGGTGGTGGAACGGATGCTGCGCGACGGCTTGGATGAGAGCGAGGAGATCCCCTATCTGCTGAGGCTGCTCGATCTGGACCATCCGGCCCGCGCGGCGGTGCGGCCCGACCTTGTCGGCCGCCGCAGTGAGGATGCGCTCGTCAAGCACTTCCTGGGGCTGGGCCGTCTGGCGCCCACCATCCTTTTCATCAACGACCTGCATTGGATCGACGAGCGCTCTCAGGCGCTGCTGCTGCGCTTGGTGGCCGACCCTAACCGCAAGGGCCTGTTGCTGCTGATGACGGCGCGGCGGCGCTACGCCTCTCCCTGGCCGGAGGGGGGCGGCGTGGAACTGCTCGACCTGGAGCCGCTGCTGGCGGACGAGGGTCTCATGATCCTGAACGCGCAGTTGAGCGGCGCAGCTGCGGAGGACGAGAAAGCGCTGCGCGAGATCGTGGAGCGCGCAGGCGGCAACCCGCTGTTCCTGGAAGCGCTGGGCCAGCACCTGGGCGGGCAGCGCGCGCGGCGGCCGGACGAGGAGGCGGGCGTTCCCGACACGCTTGCCGGCCTCCTGATGCAGAGGGTCGACAGCCTCTCGCAGGCGGCCCGCTCGCTGGCCGAGTTGGCCTCCGTCGCGGGCCGCCGCTTCGACGGCGGCTTGATCCTGGAATCCAATGAGGACCGCGCGCTGATGGCGGAGTTGGAGCGGGCGCGGCTGATCCATCACGACCCGCAGACGCCGGGCTTCTACCGCTTCCACCACGCGCTGCTGCAAGATGCGATCTACGCGAGCCTTCTGAAGGAGAACCGCGAGCAGCTTCACCGGCGTCTCGGCGAGCGTCTGGCCGCCGGCTACGAAGGGCGCGAGCAGGAGGTGGCCTCCGAACTTGCCCGCCACTTCGAGGAGGGCGGCGCGCCGCGCCTCGCCAGCCGCTACGCGCATCTCGCGGGCCAGCGGGCGCTGGAGTTCTTCGCGCTGAAGGATGCGGAGACCTGGTTCTCGCGCTGCATCGAACTGCTGCCCGAACAGGGGGAGCGCGAGGAGGAGATTTTACGCGCCAGCTCCATCGTCAACCTCTCCCAGGTGCGCTGCTGGAACCTGGACTTTCCGGGCATGGTCTCCCTGGCGCAGAACAACCTCGCTGCCATCCGCGCGCTGGGGGAGATCGAGGAGGTCTCCTTCGCGCTCACCTGGATCGGCGAGGGCTACATGCACGCCGGCCGTCTCGACGAGGCGCGCGAAACCCTGGGCAAGGCGCTCGCCATCGCAGAAGGCCTGGAGGTGGAGAAGGCGGCCGGCTACGCGCGCGGCGAGCTGCTCTGGCTCGACAGCATCTGCGGAGAGGCCGCGACGCCCGAGACCTTCGATGCGCGCTGCCGCAGCCTGATGGCGCTGGGCGGGGAGCTGTCGGAGAACTACCTGATGCTGCTGGGCCTCTATCCGCAGTGGGCCGCTGCGACCCAGCGGGGGGAGATCGGAAAGGCCCGGCGCCTGGCGCTGGAGCTGATCGAGTTCGGCCGCTCTTCGGCCTATCCGCCAGCGGCCTGCTGGGGCTCCTGCCTGCTGGCCGATTCCGAGGCCCGGATCGGTAACGCGGCGGAAGCGCTGAAGGCCTGCGCCGAGGGGCGCGAGGCCGCCGCCTGCGGCTTCGACGACATGATGGCGCGGCTGTCCCAGGGGATGACGCTCTGCGCCGTGGGCCAGCGGCAGGAGGGGCTTGCGCTGCTGCGCGAGGCGCCCTGGCGCAGCGACCGCATCGGCGCGCTCTTCTTCGCCTATGCCGGCGACGCCGCCTATGGCCGCGCGCTGGCCGAGGAAGGGGAGGTGGAGCGCGCGCGGGCCTGGCTGAAGGAGGGGGTTGCCCACTTCGAAGAGAGCGGCAACCGCCGCGCCGCTTGCTTCGCCCGCCTGGAACTGCTGCGCGCGGGCCTGCTGGACGGGGCGGAGGAAAAGTGCGGCGCGCGCGGATTCTGGGGCCGGTGGCGCGGTGCGAGGCAGGAGAGGCCGCCGGCCTTCGAGCAGGTCTTCGAGCGGCTGTTCGAGGATCTGCGGCGCGAGGCGGCGGCGCTCGACATGCGCGGCCTGCTCGCCGAAGCGCAATTGCTCCACGCCCGCCACGCCCGGCGGCAGGGCGACAACGCCGCCGCCGCCGCCGCGCTGGAGGAGGCGGGCAAGACCGTGGCCGGGCTCGACTGGCTGCGCTTGGAGCAGACCATCAACGCCGAACGCCGCGCGCTCATGGACGGGACCTAGCGGACAGGACCTAGCGGACAGGACCTAGCGGACAGGACCTGAAGCGCCTCGCCTTCAAGTACGGCGGGAAGCGCGCGCTGTTCCGTTTCTATGTCTAGGAGGAAGCCACGGAGACCGACCGGGAGAACGCGGAAATAGTCGCCCTCAACTTCTCCAGCAGCCTCGTTAGGGGCTTGGAAGCCGTCGACATCGAATTCGCCGTGACCGATGAACCGCTCGGCTATCTGAACACCTTGGACGCCCGGGTCTATCGACGGTGGGAGCCGGTGGACTAGCCAGTTGCGGTGCCTGATGGACGAGCACGCGAGGGCGCGCCAAGACCGCCTTGTTCACCCCGCCGGGGTCACCCTCAGGACCGCCGCGCCATCTTCGTCGAGGAGCAGGTAGATCGCGCCGTCGGGGCCGACCTCGACGTCGCGGAGGCGCTGGCCCAGGCCTTCAAGCAGGCGCTCCTCGCCGGTCACTTCGCCGTCCTCCATATCCAGGCGCACCAAGAGGCGGTATTTGAGCGCGGTGACCAGCAGGTCGCCCTGCCAGGCCGGGAAGAGATCGCCGTCATAGAAGGTGGCGTCGCCCGGCGCGATGGAGGGGTCCCAGTAGTAGACCGGCTGCTCCATGCCCTCCTTCTCCGTGCCGACGCCGATCTGGCCGCCGGAATAGTGCCGCCCGTAGGAGATCACCGGCCAGCCGTAGTTGCGGCCGGGCAGGGGGCGGTTCACCTCGTCGCCGCCGCGCGCGCCGTGCTCGATGGTCCAGAGCTCGCGGGTCTCAGGGTGCAGGGCCGCGCCCTGCGGGTTGCGGTGGCCGAAGGACCAGATCTCCGGCCGGTAGCCCGCGCGCCCGACGAAGGGATTGTCCGCCGGGATCGAGCCGTCCGGGTTGATGCGCACCACCTGTCCCCGGTTGACGCCGGGGTCCTGCGCGCGCTCCCGCTCGCCGCGATCGCCCAGGGTGACGAAGAGCGCGCCGTCCGCCCCGAAGACCAGACGCGAGCCGAAGTGCCGCCCGCCGGAGGTCTTGGGCTGCATGCGGAAGATCACCTGAAGGCCGTCCAGCGCCAGCGCCTCGCGGTTCAGGCGCGCGCGGGCGACCGCCGTGCCCGCGCCGCCGTCGCCCGCCTCGGCGTAGGAGAGGTAGATCAGCCGGTTCTCCGAAAAGGCCGGGTCGAGCGCCACGTCGAGCAGCCCGCCCTGGCCCGAGGCGTAGACCCTCGGCAGGCCCGTGATCGGCTCGCTGAGCCGGACCCCCTCGGCCCCGCCTGCCGCGCCCTCCAGGATGCGCAGCCGTCCGGGCCGCTCGGTCACCAGCAGCGCGCCGTCCGGCAGGAAGGTCATGCCCCAGGGATGGTCGAGTTCGCCTGGCAAGCGCTCGACGGTCAGCGCATAGTCCCGGCTTTCAAACTCCTGGGCCGCTGCGGGTACCGGGACTGCCAGGACAAGGGACAGCAGCAGGAGGGCGGGAAGGAGGGTGGCTTCTCGGGTCATCGGGCTCTTGTCTCCGTCGTCATGGCCGAATCTTGCGGGCGGGGCCGCTCTCCTCACGAAGATGGGGCCGCAAGGCCTTGAAGGCAAAGGCGCAGCCGCCTGAGCGCGAACTGTGGAAAATTAATATTTCTTAAAAAACAGTAAAGACTGTTATGATCGACCCGACAAAAGGGGACGACCTTCGTTTCGAGGAGGTCACAATGCCGCCACGCAGAAACCGCGTCTACATGCCGAAGGAAACGGTCTTTGCCTATCTGGCCTTCGCCGCCGCGACGGCTGGGTTCCTTTGGATCGTCGTGGGAGTTTAAGGACATGGACCGCAACCGCTTGTCGCGCGAGTTGAAGAACGCGCAGGAAGGCGAGGCGCGTCTTGCCCGCATCGCCGGCTATGGCGAGCTCGCCATCGCGAGCCTGTTGTTCGGCGGCGTGCTCTTCCTGCTGCTCAGCGTCATGGGCGGCTAGGAGATAGGGGCGGCTAAAAGCTCCCCCTCCTGGCGCGAACCGCTAAGACCGGGATTTTTGAACAGAACTGCTTGCCCCACCTCGGGGGCGGAGCCGGACGCCGTTACCATGGGTCCTGCTCCGTCCCCGTTTTTTGTCTCCCCGCAGCTCTGCTTTCGTTTCCGCGCCGCTCGGGGCCGGTTGATTGAGGTGGATCAAGGTCCGGGGCGCCCGCCCGTTGCTAGTCTCGGGGTCTGGAGCAATGGCTTTCAAAGAGCCTGGAGAGGAGACACCCCATGTCCGAACTGGAAAACGCCGAACGCCGCCTGGCCGCCTCCCTGGTCAAGGTGCCGCAGGAACAGGCCATCTCGCTGGTCTGCGGTGCCATCGCCATCGCCTTTGGGGACCACGGCCTGAAGGCGCTCTGCGAGGAGAGCCAGAACCACCTGACCGAAGAGGAAGGGCTGGAGCGGGGCCTGCGCTGAGGCGCGCCGCCTCAGCCGCCGCTTTCGCCTTCCGCCGGGACTGGGGGAGCAGTAGGTGCAGGGGCCGCCTTGCCGGTTCCCTTGACCTTTTCGCGCAGACCCTGGAAGGCGACGTAGAGCATCGGGATGAAGAAGATCCCGACGAAGGTCGCGCCCAGCATGCCGCCCATCACCGTGGTGCCGACCGACTGACGCGCCGCCGAGCCCGCGCCGCTGGCGAAGACCAGCGGCAGCACGCCCAGGATGAAGGAAAAGGCCGTCATCAGCACCGCGCGGAAGCGCAGGGTCGCCGCTTCCAGCGCCGCCTCGCCGAGCGGCTTTCCCTCCTCGCGCAGCTGCTTGGCGAACTCCACGATCAGGATCGCGTTCTTGGCCGCCAAGCCTATCAATAGCACCAGCCCGACCTGCGCGTAGGTGTCGAGCGCGATGCCGCGGCCCAGCAACAGCGCCGCCGCGCCGAAGATCGCCACGCCGATGGAGAGCATGACCGGGAAGGGCACGGTCCAGCTCTCGTACTGCGCGACCAGGAAGAGGTAGGCGAAGATCACCGACAGCAACAGGATGAAGCTTCCCGCTTCGCCCGCCGCGATCTCCTGGAACGCCATGCCGGTCCACTCGTAGACGAAGCCTTCCGGCAGGGTCTCGCCCGCCACGCGCTCCATGGCCGCGAGCGACTGGCCGGAGGCATATCCGGGCGCCGTGTCGCCGTTGATCGTGGCCGAGCGGAAGAGGTTGTAGCGCTCGATCCGTTCGGGCCCGAGCGTCGGTTCGACCGAGAGCAGCGCGCGCAGCGGCACCATCTCTCCGCTCTCGTTGCGCACATAGAGAGCGCCGATGTCCTCGGCCGTCGCGCGCGCGCCCTGTTCGGCCTGCAACATGACCCGGTAGACCCGCCCGAACTTGTTGAAGTCGTTGACGTAGAAGGGGCTGAGGTTGGCCGATAGCGTCTGGAACAGCGCGTCCAGGGAGACGCCGCTGGTCTTGATGCGCTCCCGGTCGAACTCAAGCTGAAGCTGCGGCACGTTGGCCCGGAAGGTCGAGAAGACCGAGCTGGTCTCCGGCGCGGAGTTGGCGCCGATGATCAGGCCGCCCATGGCCTGGGCCAGCTCGCCCGGCGACCGTCCCTCGGTGTCCTGCAGGATGAACTCGAATCCGCCGGTCGAACCCAGCCCCGGAATCGGCGGCGGGTTGAAGGGCAGGATGGTGGCCTCCGGAATGGCGAAGAGCTGTCCGCGCACCTTGGCCAGGATCGCGTTGACGTGCAGCGAGGGGTCCTCGCGCTCCGACCAGTCCTCCAGCTTGGCGATCAGGAAGGCCGAGTTGGGCAGCACCGATCCGGCGAGCAGTGAGTAGCCGCCGATCGACATGACCGCCTCCACGCCCTCGGTCTCCATCAGGATGGTCTCCACCTCGCTCATCACCGCCGCCGTACGCTGGAGCGAGGCGGCGTCCTGCAGGCGCATATCGACGAAGAAGGCGCCCCGGTCCTCGGAGGGGACGAAGCCCGTGGGCAGCTCGGTCATCAGCTTGCCCGCCCCGAACAGGATCGCGACGAACGCGACCAGGGAGATGAAGACCCGCCGGATCATCAGTCCCACGACCTTGCCGTAGCCGTTGCGCGAAACGCCGATCACCTTCTCGAACCAGGCGAGCGGGCCGCGCTGCACCGTCTTGGGCGGCTTCAGGAAGGAGGCGCAGAGCGCCGGACTCAAGGTCAGCGCGTTGATCGAGGAGATGGCGACCGCCACCGAGATGGTGACCGCGAACTGCTTATAAAGCTCGCCTGTCAGGCCGGGCGTGAAGCCGACCGGCACGAAGACCGCGAGCAGCACCAGGGTCGTGGCCACGACCGGTCCCGTCACCTCCTTCATGGCGGTCCAGGTCGCCTCGCGCGGGGTGAGCCCGTCGGCCATGTGGCGCTGCACGTTCTCGACCACCACGATGGCGTCGTCCACCACCACGCCGATCGCCAGGATCAGGCCGAAGAGACTGACGGTGTTGATCGAGTAGCCGAGCGCCAGAAGCGCCGCCATGGTGCCGATCAGGGACACCGGGATCGCGATGGTCGGCACCAGGGTCGAGCGCCAGTCCTGAAGGAAGATGAAGACCACCAGGATGACCAGCGCCAGGGCCTGGAACAGGGTGATCATCACCTCGCGCATGGAGGTGCGCACATAGTCCGTGGTGTCGTAGGTGACCTGATACTCCAGGCCCTGCGGGAAGCGCTCCGACAGCCGCTCCATCTCCGCCGTCACCCCGTCGGCGACGTCGAGCGCGTTGGCGTCGGGCAGCTGATAGATCGCCAGGATCGAGGCGGGCGCGCCGTTCAGCTCGCCGAACCAGCCGTAGTTCTGCGCCCCCAGCTCGACCCGCGCCACGTCCGAAAGCCGCACGATGGATCCATCGGAGCGCGCCCGCAGAATGATGTTCTCGAACTCCGAGATTTCCGTCAGGCGCCCTTGCGCCTGGATCGAATACTGGAACTGGGTGTCGGGGGGCGCGGGCGCTTCGCCGACGCTGCCGGCGGCCACCTGCAGGTTCTGCTCGCGGATCACGGCGATCACGTCGCTCGCCATCAGCCCGAAGGAGGAAAGGCGCTGCGGGTCGAGCCAGATGCGCATGCCATAGGCGCGCTCGCCCAGGATCGCCACGTCGGAAACGCCCGGCACGCGGGCCAGCGCGTCGCGCAGATTGATCGAGCTGTAGTTGGACAGGAAGATGTCGTCGAAGGCGTTGTCCGGCGAGAAGACGGAGATCACCATCAGCATGGAGGTGGACTGCTTGTTCACCGTTACGCCCTGTCGGGCCACCTCTTGGGGCAGGCGCGGCGTGGCCAGCGCCACGCGGTTCTGAACGTTGATCTGCGCCTGATCGCTGTCGGTGCCGACCGAGAAGGTCACGGCCAGGGAATAGCTGCCGTCGTTGGCGCTCTTGGAGGACATGTAGATCATGTCCTCGACCCCGTTGACCTCCGCCTCGATCACGGCGGCCACCGTCTCCTCCACGGTCTGGGCGTTGGCGCCGGGGTAGCTGGTGGTCACCTGCACTTGCGGCGGCGTGATCTCCGGGAACTCCGCGATCGGCAGGCGCGTCATGGCCAGCAGACCGGCCAGCACCGTGACGATGGCGATGACGAAGGCGAACTTCGGGCGGTCGATGAAAAAGCCGCTGATCATGTCAGGAACCGGAGGCCTGGGTCGGTGTCACCTGCGCGCCCGGCCGCACCTTCTGAATGCCTTCAATGACGATGGACTCGCCTGGCTCAAGACCGCTTTCCACCACCACGTCGATGCCCGAGCGCTCGCCCAGTCCGACGGGCCGCGCCTCGACCCGGTTCTCGCCGTCCACAACCAGAACGAAGGGCCCGGCCTGATTGGTCTGCACCGCCGACTGCGGCACCACCACCTACTGCTCCGGCTCCACGCTGATCAGCAAGACCGTGACGAATTGGCCGGGCAGGACCAGTTCGGCGGGGTTGGGGAAGTGCAGGAAGATGGCCGCCGTGCCGGTGGTCGGGTCGACCTCGTTGTCGAGATAGGCGAGCTCGCCTTCGCCCTCCAGAAGTTCGCCGTTCACCAGCCGCAGGCGCGGCGTGTAGGCGCGGGATGTCCCGTCCGCCTGGCGCTTCTTGTAGTTCAGCATCTCCGCCTCGGTGAGGGCGAAGCGCACCTCGATGGGATCGGTGGCGACGATGGTGGCGAGCACGCCGCTGTCCGGCCCGATCAGGTTGCCGCTGTCGAGCGCCGTGCTGCCGATACGCCCGGCGATGGGCGCGGCTATGCGGGTGTAGCCGAGGTCGATCACAGCGTTCTTGAGGACGGCCTGGGCGCTTTGCAGATCGGCGCGCGCCCCGGCCTCCTTGGCGACGGCCTCGTCCAGGGCGGCCTGGCTGACGGTCTGCCGCTCGGCCAGGACGCGCGAGCGCTCAAGCGAGCGTTCCGCTTCTACCAGGGCCGCTTCGGCGCGCGCGACCTGGGCCTCGGCGGCGGAGACCGCGGCCTCGAATTCTTCGCGCTGGATGCTGTAGAGCAGATCGCCCGTCTCGACCTTCGCGCCCTCCTTGAAGGGGCGTTCTTCCAGGAACCCGGTCACGCGGGCGCGGATGTCGACCCGCTGGAAGGCGACGCTGCGACCGACGAACTCCAGAGAGCGGGAAACCTCGCGCTGGGTGACGGGGGAGACCACCACGGCGGGCGGCGGCGCGCCAGCGCTTTGCGCGCCCTGTCCGCTATCCTGATCGCAAGCGGCAAGCAAAGGGAGCAGGAGTCCCAAAAGCAACGCCGGAGTGCTTTTGGTCCAGCCGGTAATACTGATCACGTGGCCTGCTCCCTCTCAAGGTCTCACCCGTTCCCTCGGGAGTATGAAAGCATTGGCAAGTAATCGCCAGAGGAGAAGCAATGCTTTCGGCGCTATTTACGCCTGTTCCAGCGCCACGGCGATTCCCTGGCCGACGCCCACGCACATGGTGGCCAGCGCGCGCCGCCCGCCGCGCCGCTTCAACTCCAGCGCCGCCGTCCCGGCGATGCGCGCACCGGAAGCGCCCAGGGGATGCCCCAGCGCGATGGCCCCGCCGTTCGGGTTCACCTGTTCGGCGTCGTCGGCGATGCCCAGCTCCCGCAGGCAGGCCAGCGCCTGGGCGGCGAAGGCCTCGTTCAGCTCGATCACATCGAAGTCGCCCGGCGCGATGCCGAGGCGCTGGGTGAGCTTCAGGGTCGCGGGCACCGGTCCGATGCCCATCACGCGGGGCGCGACGCCCGCCGAGGCGCCGCCGGTCACCTTCGCGATGGGCGTCAGCCCAAATCGCCCGACCGCCGCTTCCGAAGCGATCAGAAGCGCCGCCGCCCCATCGTTCACGCCCGAGGCGTTGCCCGCCGTCACGCTGCCGCCCTCGCGGAAAGGGGCGGGCAGCTTGGCGAGCTGTTCGGCCGTGGTGCCGGGGCGCGGGTGTTCGTCGCGTTCGACCAACAGCGGCTCGCCTTTGCGCTGGGGGATGGTGACGGGGACGATCTCCTCGGCCAGCCGGCCCGCTTCCATCGCGGCGGCGGCCCGCTGCTGGCTGCGCAGAGCAAAGGCGTCCTGGTCGGCGCGGGCGACCTCGAAGTCTTCGGCCACGTTCTCCGCCGTCTCCGGCATGGAATCGACGCCGTAGAGTTGCTTCATGAGCGGGTTGATGAAACGCCAGCCGATGGTGCTGTCCTCGATCGCCGCGCTGCGCGAAAAGGCGCTCTCGGCCTTTGCCATGACGAAGGGCGCGCGCGACATGGACTCAACGCCGCCCGCGATGATCAGGTCGGCCTCGCCCAGGCGCACCGCGCGCGCCGCGCCGATCAGCGCGTCCATCCCCGAGCCGCAGAGCCGGTTGACGGTGGAGCCGCCGACCCGCTGCGGCAGCCCGGCCAGAAGCAGGGACATGCGCGCCACGTTTCGGTTGTCCTCCCCGGCCTGGTTGGCGCAGCCGTAGATCACCTCGTCCAGCGCTTCCCAGTCGAGCCTGGGGTGGCGCTGCATCAGCGCCTTTATCGGCACCGCGCCGAGATCGTCGGTGCGAACCGAGGAGAGCGCGCCGGCGAAGCGCCCGATGGGCGTGCGCACATAGTCGCAGATGTAGGCTTCGGTCATGGCGGTTCCTTCCTACCTCGCGCCGCGTTCGTGCGCGGCCTTGGTGCGCGCCTGCAGATCGCGCAGAACGGTAATCTCCTCTTCCGTCGGTGGCGGCGTCTCCTTCAGCGCGTCCGCATAGCGGACCGGCCAGCTGACGCTTTCCTGGACGGCGTCCCGCGTGACGCCCGGATGCAGCGAGGCCACCTCCATCTCCTTGGTCTCCGGATGAGGTGTCCAGATCGCCAGATCGGTGATCAGGCGCGTTGGGCCTTTGGTCTTCAGGCCATATCGCTCTTCGCGCTCCTTGCCGCCCGCGCCGTGGCCCAGGGAGGTCACGAAGTCCAGCTTTTCGACGAAGCCGCGCTTGGACTGCTTCATGGTGATGAAGATCTCATGGCAGGAACTGGCGATCTCCGGCGCGCCGCCGCCACCCGGCAGCCGGACCTTCGGGTCCTCGTAGCCGCCCACCACGGTGGTGTTGATGTTGGCGAAGCGGTCGATCTGCGCGGCGCCCAGAAAGCCGACGCTGATGCGCCCGCCCTGGAGCCAATAGCGGAACATCTCCACGATGGGGACGGTCGTGACCGAGGTCTCGTAGAGCTCGCCGTCGCCGATGGACAGCGGCAGCACCGGCGGCTTGGTGCCGATGGTCCCGGACTCATAGATCAGCGTGATCTCCGGCGCATGGGTCAGGCGCGCAAGGTTGCAGGCCGCCGAGGGCGCGCCGATACCGACGAAGCAGACATCGTCGTTCTTCAGCGCGCGGGCCGCGGCGATGGTCATCATCTCGGTGGGGGTGAAATCGGCGGGGGTGAAAGCGTTCATGTCCTGTCAGCCTCCCACCTTCAAGGGCGCGGTCCGTTCGGCGAAGACCTCGGGTCCGACGGAGAGCACGTTCTCCTCCATCCAGTCCTGGAACGCCGCCCGATCCTTGGAGATGGCGTCCCAGCGGTGATAGGCGGCGTTGTCCCGCGCGTAGTAGCCCTGCGCGTAGGAGGGGTGAGCCCCGCCCGGCACGAGGCAGATCGCATCGACGGTCCAGTGCGGCAGGATGCAGAGGTTGGGGTGCAGGCCCTCGAAGTCCTCGACGATCTCCTCGACCGTGACGATGCTCTTGGCGGAGGCCAGAACGGTTTCCTTCTGGGCGGCCATGATGCCCTCGATCAGCACGTCGCCGCGCCGGTTGGCCTTCTGGGCGTGGATGATGCCGACATCCGGGTTGAGCGCCGGGATGGCCGCCAGCTCCTCACCCGTGAAGGGGCAGGTGATGCTGCGCACGTTCGGATTGACCCGCTTCAACTCCGCCCCGATGTAGCCGCGGAAGACGGCGCAGGGAAGCCCGGCGGCGCCCGCGCCGTAGGCGTTCGCCATGGCGGAGTGGGAATGCTCCTCCAGCTCCAGGGGGCGGGGCCAACCCTGCTCCACGGCGTCGCGAAAGCGGTGCAACAGCCCGACGCCCGGGTTTCCGGCGTAGGAGAAGATCATCTTCCTGGCGGCGCCCATGCCGATCAGCTGGTCGTAGATCATGTCCGGCGTCATGCGGATCAGGGTCAGGTCGGTCTTGCGCTGACGGATGGTCTCATGGGCGGCGGCGTGCGGGATCAGATGGGAGAACCCCTCAAAGGCGACCCGGTCTCCGTCCTTCAAAAAACTCCCGATCGCATCGGGCAGGCTCATAAAGGCCACCATTGCTTCTCATTCACCCTTTCAGGAACGCTCCGAAGGCCGGAAGATAAGGCAAGCCGCGCTCCGGCTCAAAGGAAAGCGCGCAGCGGAGGCCGGGATCGGGGTTCGCGGGATTTAGCGCCCAAAAGCGCCCATTTTCTGCACTATAATGCATTATTCTGCGATACAAACTTATTGACATGCATCAAACTACATGCGACCTTCCGTCACGCGGGTCAAGCAAAATGACCAATGCATTCAAGGGAGGATATAAGTGAATCTCAGGAAAACGGGCACGGCGCTGGCGGTGATCGCGGGTCTGGCGACCTCAAGCGCGCTTGCAAAGGCGGAGGAGTACAAGATCGGTCTCCTGCTGCCGTTCTCCGGCGTTTACGCCGGTCTTGGAACCCACATCGAAAACGGCTTCAACCTGGGCCTCGAGCACTACGCGGGTGAGCTGGACGGCGACACCATCGTGGTCGACAAGGCGGATACCGAGGCCGATCCGGCCTCCTCGCTCTCCAAGGCCAAGAAGATGGTCTTGCAGGACAAGTCCGATGCGCTGGTGGGTCTCGTCTCCTCGGCGGTTCTGGGCGCGCTGCGCGACTTCGTGCATCAGTCCAAGACGCCCCTGATCGTGGCCAACGCGGGCAACGACAACGCCACGGGCGAAGACTGCAGCCCTTCGATCGTCCGGGTGTCCTTCTCCAACTCGCAGATCAACCGCCCGATGGGCCCCTGGATGGCCGCTCAGGGCATCAAGAAGGTCTATCTGATGGCGCCTGACTACGCGGCCGGCCACCAGATGATGGAGGCGTTCCGCGAGGGCTTCGTCGCCAATGGCGGCGAGATCGTGGGCGAGGCCTATCCCCCGCTTCAGGGCACCACCGACTACGGTCCCTATCTGACGGCGGCGAAGGCGGCCAACCCCGATGCGATCTACGTCTTCTTCGCGGGCGGCGCGGCCATCACCTTCGTCAAGCAGTACAAGGACTTCGGAATCGGCGACGAGATCCCGCTCTACGGGTCGGGCTTCCTGACCTCGGCGGCCTATGTCCACGTGCAGGGCGAGGCGGCGGACGGGACCACCGTGGCGCTGCACTACGTGCCCTCGATCGACACGCCGGAGAACAAAGCCTTCCAGGAGGCCTATCAGGCCAAGTACGAGGGCAAGCTCGCCTCCGAGTTCGCGGTCGCGGGCTACGACGCCGCGCGTCTGGTGATCGAGGCGGCCAAGGCCGCCGGCGGCGACAAGGAGAAGTTCAAGTCGGAGCTCTCCAAGGTCTCCTTCAACGGTCCGCGCGGTCCGCTGCGCATCGACCCGGCGACCAACAACGTGATCCAGAACGTCTACATCTATAAGAACGAGTGGAAGGACGGGAAGGTCGTGCAGACCATCCTCGAGACCGTTCCAGACGTTCAGGACGCGCCGAACGGTTGCGTCATGTAAGAAGAGGTCCCGGGCACAAAGCCTGAGACTACAAGACCCGGCCCGGCGGAGAGTAGAGCCTCTCCGCCGGGACCCGCCGGGACCCAGTGCAGCACAAAGAGACCTTGATCTTGTTCCAGGGCCGCCCGGCGAGGGGCGCGCACCAGCCCTGAACTGCATCCTTTGAGGAGGCTTTGAAAAGGCATGCTGAACGATGGCGGCTTCTGGATCGTCCAGATACTGAACAGCCTTCAACTCGCCATGCTGATGCTGCTGCTCTCGGTGGGCCTCACCGTGATCTTCGGCCTGATGAACTTCGTCAACCTGGCGCATGGATCGCTCTATGCCCTGGGCGCGCTCAGCGGCTACAGCCTGGCCAAGACGCTGGGCGGCATGTGGGCGGCCTACCTGCTCGCGCCGGTCTTCGTGATGGCGGTGGGCGCCCTGCTCTACGTGACGCTGATCGACCGCTTGAGACGGGCCGGACCCATGAAGCAGGTGCTTGTCACCTTCGGCCTGATCTTCGTGATCATGGATGCGCAGCGCTACTTCTGGGGCACCGACCAGCTCGGCGTGACGGAGTATCCCTTCTCCGGCTCCCTTGAGATCCTGGGCCAGACCTATCCGGCCTACCGCATCTTCATCATCCTGCTGGGCCTGACGGTCTTCGGCCTGCTTTATTTCCTTCTGGAGCGCACGCGCCTGGGCGCGGAGGTGCGCGCCAGCGTGGACGACGCGGAGACGGCGAGCTGTCTCGGCGTCAACGTCGAGCGCACCTTCTTCGTGGTCTTCCTGATCGGCTGCGCGCTTGCCGGGCTGGCGGGCGCGGTCGCGATGCCGGCCTTCTCGGCGGAGGCGGGCATGGGCGTCTCGATCCTGGTGCCGACGCTGGTCGTGGTGGTGGTGGGCGGTCTCGGCAGCCTGACCGGGGCGCTCGCGGGTTCGCTCCTGATCGCCACCACGCTCACCTTCGGTCAGGTCTTCTTCCCGGAATTCGCGGGCATCCTGATGTACCTGCTGCTGGTCGTGGTGCTGCTGCTGCGCCCCGCCGGCCTCTTCCCGGTCAGGAGCTAGGCGGTCATGGAACAGCGCAGGCTCTTCCGGCAGGTCCTGGCCTTCCTCGTACTCCTGGCGATGGTCGGCTATTGGAGTCAGGCGGACTACTTCGGCTTCGAGATCATCGCCGAGATCGGCGTCTTCGCGATCCTGGCCATGAGCCTGGACATCATCGCGGGCTACGCCGGTCTGGTCTCGCTGGGCCATGCCGCGCTCTTTGGGACCGGCGCCTACCTGCTGGCCTACTTCTCCGTGGTGCTGGAATGGCCGGTCTGGCTGGCCATGGCGACCTCCACGGCGCTCACCGGCCTGATCGCGCTGATCGTCGGCAGTGTCGTGACGCGCGTCCAGGGCATATTCTTCATCATGATCACGCTGGCCATCGGCGAGATGGGCTACGAGTTCTTTTTCCAGAACCGCACCCTCGGCGGCGACGACGGCTTTGCCGGGATCGACCGGCTGGACCTGGGCTTCATCGGCGTCGACCTGATGGACCCGGCGAGCTTCGCGCTCTTCGTGATCGTCGCGGCTGCGGTCATCTACCTGCTGCTGCTCCGGCTTCTGGCCTCGCCCTACGGCAAGGTTTTGGCCGGGCTGCACGACAACCCCGGCCGCCTGCGCGCGCTCGGTCTTCCGGTGCGCGCCTATCAGACCTCGGCCTTCGCGCTCTCCGGCATGATCGCCGGGTTCGCGGGCACCCTGACCGCGCAGCACACGCTTTTCATCTCACCGAACCTGCTGCACTGGACCACCTCCGGCGAGGTGCTGGTGATGATCATCCTGGGCGGACTGGGCACGCTGGTCGGGCCGGTGATCGGCGCTGCGACCCTGGTGCTGCTGCGCCATGAGCTCAGCGAGTACACGCAGTACTGGGGCTTCTGGATGGGGCTGTTCCTGATCGCCATCGTTCTGGGCGGGCGCAACGGCCTGCTCGGATGGCTGGAGTGGGGCTGGGATCTGGTCAGCGGCAAGACACGCCGCGACGCGCTGGCCGCGGCGAAGGAGGCGGACGATGCTGCGTCTTGACCGCCTGGTGAAATCCTTCGGCGCGCTGCAGGTGACCCGCGAGGTCTCTCTGGAGGTGCCGCAGGGCGTGCGCCACGCCATCATCGGGCCCAACGGCGCGGGCAAGACGACGCTCTTCAACCTGATCGCCGGGGAGCTGCGCCCGACCTCCGGCCGGATCGAGATCGGCGGCCGCGATGCGACGCGGCTCTCGCCGGACAAGCGCGCGCGGCTCGGCCTCGCCCGCTCCTTCCAGCGCAACAACCTTTTCCAGTCGCAGTCGGTGCGCAACAACCTGCTGCTTGCCGACATGGCCGCCTGGGGCACCGGCAAGCGCTTCTGGCCGCTGCTGTCCAAGGAGCGCGCGGCGCATGAACGCGCCGAGGCCATCGCCGAGCAGGTCGGGCTGTCGGAGGAACTCGAACGGCAGGTCTCCGAGCTCTCCTACGGCGCGCAGCGCCAGCTGGAAGTCGGGCTCGCGCTGATCGCGCGGCCCAAGGTCCTGCTGCTCGACGAGCCGACCTCGGGCATGAGCCCGGAGGAGACGGGCCGCATGCTGCGCCTCGTCGACGACCTGCCGCGCGACCTGGCCGTCCTTCTGATCGAACACGACATGGATCTGGTCTTCACCCACGCCGACCGCATCACCGTGCTGAACTACGGGCAGGTGCTGATGGAGGGAACGCCGCAGGAGGTGCGCGGCTCCGATGTGGTGCAGGAGATCTACCTGGGCGGCGTGGAGGACTAGGCGCGATGCTTCAGGTGCAGGACATCCATACCTATTACGGCGCCAGCCACATCCTCCAGGGCGTCTCGCTCGACGTGCCGGAGGGGCAGGTCGTCGCCCTGCTCGGGCGCAACGGCGCGGGCAAGACCACGACGCTGCGCTCGATCATCGGACTGACCCCGCCCCGGCGCGGCGGCGTCTTCTTCCGCGATCGGAACATCACCGGGCTGCGGCCCTATGCCCTGGCGCGCCTCGGCCTTTCCTACATGCCGGAATCGCGCGGCATCTTCCCCTCGCTGTCGGTGGAGGAGAACCTGACCCTGGTCGAGGGCCGCCGCAAGGGCGCCTGGACCCTGGAGGGTGTCTACGACCTCTTCCCGCGCCTGAAGGAGCGCCGCGCCAACGGCGGAGCGCAGCTTTCCGGCGGAGAGCAGCAGATGCTGGCGATCGCCCGCGCCCTGCTGCTGAACCCCGAACTGCTGATCCTGGACGAGCCGACCGAGGGCCTGGCTCCCATCGTGGTCAAAGACATCCGCGAGCGGCTGCGGCTGGTCAAGGAGACCGGCATGACCGTTCTGCTGGTGGAGCAGAACTTCCGCTTCGCGACCAGCCTGGCCGATCAGGTCTACGTGCTGGGCAAGGGCACGATCCAATGGTCCGGCAGCGCCAAGGCGATCCTGGAAGACGAGGAGGTCCAGCGGACCTGGCTGGGCGTGTGATGACTGAAAGCCTGCTGACAGAAACCCGCGATCCCGAGGTCACCGGCTCGGCCGCCGTCGTGCTGCTGACCCTGAACCGGCCGGAGGCGAGGAACGCGCTCAATCTGGAGCTGCGCCAGGCCCTGGCGGAGGCCGCCCGGCGTCTGGCCGGGGATGCGTCGGTCCGCGCCGTGGTCGTGACCGGCGGGCCGGAGGTCTTCGCCGCCGGGGCCGACATCCGCCTGCTCGCCGACAAGTCCGCAGCCGAGGTCAGGGACCTGGCGCTGGAGCAATACTGGCAGGCCATGAGCGCCCTGCCGCAACCGCTGATCGCCGCCGTCAACGGCTACGCGCTGGGCGGCGGCTGCGAGCTGGCGCTGATCGCAGATCTGCTGGTCGCGGGCGAAACGGCGCAGTTCGGCCTTCCCGAGGTGCGGCTCGGCATCATGCCGGGCGCAGGCGGCACGCAGCGTCTGGTGCGCGCGCTGGGCAAGGCGCGCTCCCACCGCCTGACCCTGACCGGAGAGATCATCGACGCCGCAACGGCGGAGGCCTGGGGCCTTACCTCCTGGCGGGTCGAGGGCGACGCCTTGCCCTTCGCGCTGGAGGTCGCCGGCAAGCTCGCCAAGGGCGCGCCCCTGGCGCAGGCGGCGATCAAGCGCAGCATCGCGGAGGCCGCAGACCTGCCGCTCGAAGAGGCGCTGGCCGTGGAGCGCGCCGCCTTCCAGAAGCTCTTCGACAGCGCGGACCAGAAGGAGGGCATGGCCGCCTTCCTCGAGAAGCGCAAACCCGCCTTCAAGGGGGAGTGACGGGCATGACCGCCGGAGCAATAGGAAAAGTCGGGATCGTGGGCGCCGGGGCCATGGGCCGCGGGATCGCCCAGCTTCTGGCCCAGAACTCCGTCCAGGCCCGGCTCTACGACATCGAGGGCGAGGCCGTCGCGGCGGCGCGCGAGGCGGTGACCGCGATCTGGCGGCGCCTGGTCGAGAAAGGCCGCATGACCGAAGCGCAGATGGCCGAGGCGCAGGGCCGTCTCCAAGCCGCCTCCGCCCTCACCGAGTTCAAGGACTGCGATCTGGTGATCGAGGCGGTGGTCGAGAAGCTGGAGGTCAAGCGCGCGCTCTTCACCGAACTGGAAGGCGTCGTCGCGGAGGATGCGATCCTCGCCAGCAACACCTCCTCGCTTTCGATCACGGCGATCGCCGCGGCCTGCGCGCGGCCCGAACGGGTCGCGGGCCTGCATTTCTTCAACCCCGTGCCGCTCATGAAACTGGTGGAGATCGTCGCCGGGGAGCTGAGCGCGCCGGAGGTCACCGAGCGCCTTGCCGCCTTGGTCGCGGCCACCGGCCATCGCGGCGTTAAGGTCGGCGATACCCCGGGTTTCCTGGTGAACCACGCGGGCCGGGCTTACGGGACCGAGGCGTTGCGTCTCTTGCAGGAGGGTGTGGCCCCGCCGGCGGCGGTGGACCGCGTGGCGCGCGAGGCCGGCGGCTTCCGCATGGGCCCCTTCGAGCTTCTGGACCTGACGGGGCTGGACGTCTCCATCCCCGTAATGGAATCGATCTATCACGGCTTTCATGAGGAGCCGCGCCTGAAGCCCGCCGAGATTGGCCGCCGCCGCCTGACGGCCGGCCTGCTGGGACGCAAGACGGGCGAGGGCTTCTACCGCTACGGCGAGGACGGAAAGAAGCTGGAGCCCGCGCTGCCGGAGGAGCCGAGCGGCAAGGCCCCCGCCAACATCGCGGTTGGCGGAGAGGGCTGGGCCGCCGAGGCGCTGCGCGATTGGGCGCGGGCCCAAGGGCTCGATCTGCTGCCGCCGGGCGATGCGGCGCTGGTGCTGGTGGCCCCGCTGGGCGAGGACGTCTCCTCTCTCTGCGCGCGGCTCGGCCTCGATCCCCGGCACACGCTGGGCATGGATGTGGTCTTCGGGCTGGAGAGCCACCGAACGCTCGCGGCAAACCCGGCGACCTTGCCGGAAAAGGCAGGCGAGGCCCTGGCGCTGGCGCGCAAGGACGGCACGCCCGCCACCCTGATCGAGGATTCGCCCGGCCTGCTGATGCAACGGCTGGTCGCCAGCATCGTCAACCTCGCCTCGGAGATCGCCCAACTGGGGATTGCCGCGCCGGACGACATCGACGCCGCCGTCACCCTCGGCCTCGGCTATCCTCACGGCCCCTTGGCCTGGGGCGACGCCCTGGGGCCGGAGCGGGTGCTGGAGATCCTGCGCGGCCTGGAGGTGGCGACCGGCGACCCGCGCTATCGCCCCTCGCTCTGGCTGCGCCGCCGCGCCGAGCTCGGCCTCTCGCTTCTGACGGAGGCGGCGGGATGAGCGTTCTCTTGAAAGAGCAGGCCGCAAACGGCGTCCTCACGCTAACCCTCAACCGGCCCGAAGCGCGCAACGCCATCGATGGGGAACTGCGCGCCGAGCTTCGGGCCGCTTTCGCCGCAGCCTCCGCCGATGACGCGGTGACAGCCGTGGTGCTGACCGGTGCGGGCGGGCATTTCTGCGCCGGGGGCGACCTCGGCTCCATGCAGGACATGGATCAGGCAGCCGTCACCGCGCGCTTGGCCGAGGTTCGGGACACGGCGCTGGCCGTCGCCGCCTGCGCCAAGCCGGTGATCGCCGCCGTTTCCGGCCATGCCGCTGGGGCTGGGGTCGGGCTCGCGCTGCTCTCGGACCGCGTCATCGCGGGGCCGGACGCCTGCTTCACGCTGTCCTTCGCGAAGATCGGCCTGGCGCCCGATTGGGGGCTCACGCTGACCCTGCCGCTGCGGCTGGGCGCGGCGGAGGCGCGGCGCCTCTGCTGGGAGGCCGGGCGTCTGGAGGCGGAAGCCGCGCTGGCCGCCGGCCTTGCCGATGAACTGGCCGCCCAGGACCCGCTGGAGACGGCGCAAGCCTTCGCCGCCCGTCTCGCCGAGGGCGCGGGCCCGGCGGTGGCGGCGGTCAAGCGGCACTTCCGCCTGCCGCCCGATCTCTTGCGCGCCGCCCTGGAGAGCGAGGCGACGGCCCAAAGCCTTTGCTTCGCTTCGCCCGAGTTCGCCGAGGGGCTGGCGGCCTTCAAGGAGAAGCGCCGCCCCGACTTCAACGCCGCCAAGAAGACTTGAGAGGGAGAAACCAGCGATGAGCCGAGAACAGTTCGACGACATCATGGGCCGTATCGCCGAGACCATCGGCGAGCGCCCTCTGGATCAGGATCTCGCCGCGCATCTGACCGCCAGCTTCCCGCCCGACGGGGAAGATTTCAAAGCCGTCGAGGCGCTCTGCCGCGAGGGCGAGGCCGAGGGCTGGGTCTGCGGGCGCGAGGCGGGCGGCATCAAGTTCAGCCGCCCCATCAAGCCCGGCGGGGCCGCGGGCCGATTCTCCGTGGACGTGGTGCGCATGGAGCCCTGCGCGGGCCCCCATCACGTCCATCCGAAGGGTGAGATCGGGATGATCATGCCGATCGAGGGGCCGGCTGAGTTCGATGGCTTTCCGCGCGGCTGGTACCTGCACGAGCCGGGCAGCGCGCACTGGCCGACCGTCACGAAGGGCTCGGCCTACGTGCTCTACCTGCTGCCGGACGGCGAGATCGAATTCACCGGCAAATAAAGCAAACGACGCAAAGAAAACGGTTCCTCGGGAGGGAACGATCATGAGCTATCCAAGGCAATACAACGCCGCCACTGACTTCCTGGACCGCAACGTCGCGGAAGGGCGCGGCGACAAGACCGCCTTCATCGACCCGGAGCGCAGCCTGACCTACGCGGAGCTTCAGGCCGGGGCGAACCGGGTCGCGAACCTCTTGCGGGCCAGCGGGCTGGAACCCGAGGACCGCGTCGCCATGATCATGCTCGACACGGTGGACTTCCCGACGGTCTTCTGGGGCGCGATCAAGGCGGGCGTGGTGCCGGTCGCGATCAACACCCTGCTTTCGACCGAGCAGTATCGCTACATCCTCAGCGATTCGCGGGTGAAGGCGCTCTTCGTCTCGGCGCTGCTGGAGCCGACCGTGGCGCCGGTGCTGGCGGACCTGCCGCGCCTGAAGACCCTTTTCCAGGTCGGCGGAGAAGCCGGAGGGCACCGGGACTTCGGCGCGGAGCTGGCCCAACAGTCCGACAGTTTCGAGGCGGCGGACACCTGCTGCGACGAGACCGCCTTCTGGCTCTACTCCTCCGGCTCGACCGGCATGCCCAAGGGCGTGACGCACGTGCATTCCAGCCTGATGGAAACGGCGAAGCTCTATGGTCAGGGCGTGATGGGCATCCGCGAGGACGATGTCGTCTTCTCCGCCGCCAAGCTGTTCTTCGCCTATGGCCTCGGCAACGGCATGTCCTTCCCCCTGTCGGTCGGCGCGACCACGGTGCTCTGGCCGGGCCGCCCGACGCCCAAGGACATGTTCGAGATGCTGGCCAAGCACCAGCCGACGATTTTCTACGGCGTGCCGACGCTCTACGCCGCCATGCTGGCCCATCCCGGCAGCGGGCCGGAGATCGGCTCGCCCAAGCTGCGGCTCTGCGTTTCCGCGGGCGAGGCTCTGCCCAAGGAGGTCGGGGAAAACTGGAAGAAGCGCTTTGGCGTGGACATCCTGGACGGCGTGGGCTCGACCGAGATGCTCCATATCTTCCTCTCCAATGCGCCTGGAGACGTGGTCTACGGGACCTCGGGCGTGGCCGTCCCCGGCTACGACCTGCGCCTGGTCGATGAGAAAGGCCGGGACGTCGAAGGCGTGGACGAGGTCGGCGAGCTTCTGGTGCGCGGCGCCTCCTCGGCGACCGCCTACTGGAACCAGCTGGAGAAAAGCCGCAACACCTTCGAGGGCGCCTGGACGCGTACGGGTGACAAGTACGTCCGGGACGAGGCTGGCCGCTTGGTCTACTGCGGACGTACGGACGACATGTTCAAGGTGTCGGGCATCTGGCTTTCGCCCTTCGAGGTCGAGTCGGCCCTGATCTCCCACGTATCGGTGCTGGAAGCGGCCGTCGTTCCCTATGAGGACGAGGAGGGTCTGACCAAGCCGAAAGCCTACGTGGTCCTGAAGGAGGGCGAGAAGGCCGAGGGCAAGTACGACCTTCTGAAGGAGCATGTGAAGGAGCAGATCGGCAAGTGGAAGTACCCGCGCGAGATCGTCTTCGTCGAGGGGCTGCCCAAGACCGCCACCGGCAAGATCCAGCGCTTCAAGCTGCGCGAGGGGTCTGAATGAAAGATCTGAAGGATCAGGGTCTGCTGACGGTCGGCGGCGCCGAGCTGGAATACCGCATGATCGGGCCACGGCCCGGCGACGCACCGACCATCGTGCTGCTGCACGAAGGGCTGGGCTGCGTCGGCATGTGGCGCGACTTCCCGGACCGTCTGGCCGAGGCCACGGGGCGGGGCGTCTTCGTCTACTCGCGCCAGGGCTATGGCGGCTCCAGCCCCTGCGCGGTCCCGCGTCCGCTCACCTACATGCATGAGGAGGGCCGGGAGGTGCTGCCGCTGGTGCTGGAGGCCATGGGCTTTCAGCAGGGCACGCTCTTCGGCCATTCCGACGGCGCGTCCATCGCGGCGGTCTATGCCGGTACGCACGAGGACCCGAGGGTCGAGAACCTGATCCTGATGGCGCCGCACTTCTTCACCGAGGAGATCACCGTCGCTTCGATCGCGGAGGCCAAGACCGCCTACGAGACCACCGAGCTGCGCGAGCGTCTGAAGCGCTACCACGGCGACAACGTGGACTGCGCCTTCTGGGGCTGGAACGGCGCCTGGCTCGACCCCGGCTTTCTGGAGTGGAACCTGGAAGAGTTCCTGCCGGGCATCCGCCAGCCGATCCTGGCGCTTCAAGGCGAGGACGATCAGTACGGCACCGCCCGTCAGGTCGAGGTGGTGGCCGAGAAGGCGGGCGGCCCGGTCGAACTGGTTCTGCTGCCCGATTGCAAACACGCCCCCTTCAAGGAACAGCCCGAAGCGACGCTGGCCGCCGTTTCTCGGTTCCTGGAGGGACCCGGCAAGACCTTGGCGGCGGAACCCGCCGCCGCGAACATCAGAGAGGGACGATAGGTGATGAAGCTGGAAAGCTACGTCGAGGGAGCCTGGAAGAAGGGAAGCGGCGTGGGCCGCGATTTCGTGAACCCGACCAGCGGCGAGGTCCTGGGGCAGGTCGACGCCACGGGTATCGACGCCAAGGCCGCTTTGGCCTTCGCGCGGGAGACCGGCGGCGCTGAACTGCAAGCCCTGACCTTCGAGGAGCGGGGCGGCCTGCTGCGCGCCGTCGCGGACTGCCTGACCGCCAATCGCGAGGCCTACGCCGAGATCGCGCGGCGCAACTCCGGCAACACCGCGCTGGACGCCGCTATCGACATCGACGGGGCGATCGGCACGCTGAAGGTCTATGCGCGCTACGCCAAGGGGCTGGGCGCGGCGCGTTCCGTGCTGGAGCCGGGGCGCGAACAACTGGCGCGCGACGAGGTCTTCTTCGCCCAGCATCTCTGGACCACCCGGCCCGGCGTGGCGCTGCACATCAACGCCTTCAACTTCCCCGCCTGGGGACTCTGGGAGAAGGCCGCCGTCGCGCTGCTGGCGGGGGTCCCCGCCGTCGCCAAGCCGGCCAGCGCCACGGCCTGGCTGTCGCACCAGATGCTGCGCGACGTGGTCGAGGCGAAGGTCCTGCCCAAGGGCGCGCTCTCGCTGGTCTGCGGCACGGGCGAGGAGCTGCTGGAGGCCCTGCAGCCCTTCGACCACTTGGCCTTCACCGGCTCTTCCGACACCGCGCAGTCGCTGCGCAAGCATCCCCAGGTCATGGCGGCGGCGCCGCGCATCACCATCGAGGCAGACAGCGTCAACGCGACGCTCCTGGGGCCCGACGCAAAGCCCGGCGACGCCGTCTTCGACCTGATGGTGCGGGAGGTCGTGAAGGCGCTCACGGTCAAGGCGGGCCAGCTCTGCACCAACATCCGCCGCGTGCTGGTCGCCGCCGAGACCCTTCCGGCGCTGCAGGAAGCCGTCGCCGCCAAGCTGGCGGGCGTCGAGGTCGGCGACCCGGCGGACGAGAGCGTGCGCATGGGACCCTTGATCAACAAGCGCCAGCAGCACGCCGCGCTCTCCGGCCTCAGCCAACTCTCGGGCGAGACCGACGTGGTCTGCGGCGGCGACCTTCCGCCGTCGCTCAAGGGCGGCGACCGGGAGAAGGGGGCCTTCCTGGCCCCGACCCTGCTGGTCTGCGCGGAACCCGGAAGCGCCAAGGCCGTCTTCGAGACCGAGGTCTTCGGGCCCGCCGCCACCTTGATCCCCTACCGGGACGAGGCCGAGGCGCTGGACCTGGTGCGCCGGTCCGGCGGCTCGCTGGTCGCCAGCCTCTTCACCGCCGATCCGGACTTCGCCAAGCGCGTGACCCTGGGGCTCGCTCCCTACCACGGCCGCGTGCTGGCGGTGGACGAGACCGTGGGCAAGAACCACACCGGCCATTCCATCGTCATGCCGCAGTGCGTGCACGGCGGCCCGGGCCGGGCTGGCAACGGCGAGGAACTGGGCGGCCTGCGCGGTCTTTCCTTCTACATGCAGCGCAGCGCCATCCAGGGCTCGCCCGCGCTGCTCGATGCCCTGGCGGCGGACTCGGCCTCCGCCTGTCTCTAGATGCAGGCCGGGGACCTGCCACTGCCGCGCGCGCCGCACCGCCCCGGCAGCGGGAGCGTGCCGGACAGCGCGCCCTTGGAGCGGGCCAAGGCCGAGGGGCCGGCCCGCACCGACCCGGATGCCTGGGCCGAGAACCTGCCCTACCGCTACGGCTGGCGGCTCTACGAGGAAGGCTTCTATTGGGAGGCGCACGAGGTCTGGGAGGCGGTCTGGCTGGCCTGCGCACCGCAGAGCCGGGAGCGGCTCTTGCTCCAGGCGCTGATCCAACTGACCAACGCGCGCCTGAAAGCGGTGATGGGCCAGGAGAAGGCCGTCGCCCGTCTGCTGGCGGAGGTGGACCGGCTGCGCGCCGAGCCCGGCCTGCAAGACGCGCCCGTCATGGCTGTCTCGAAGGAACGTCTGGCGCAGCTTGTAAGCGAAATCAAGACAGAACATGCATAATAATGCTTCTACATCTTTATAATATGCTTTTTAGAGCAGTTTTTTCTTGATTCCTTGCCTTGAGGCGATAAGGTGGCGTCACGGCCTTTCCAGGCTGTGAGGCGAGAGCGGCGGCAGAGCCGCCCGGCCGGAGACAAGAACCGAAAAAACGGGAGAGCCCCATGCGCATCGACTTCCAGACCGACCCCTCGAAGTATCGCCATTGGCGCATCGAGACCGACGGCGAGCGCGCCGATCTGGTCATGGACGTCGACGAGAAGGCGGGCCTGTTCGAGGGCTATGAGCTGAAGCTCAACTCCTACGATCTGGGCGTCGATATCGAGCTCTACGATGCGATCCAGCGCCTGCGCTTCGAGCATCCCGAGGTCAAGGTGGTGGTGCTGCGCTCGGGCAAGGAGAAGGTCTTCTGCGCGGGCGCCAACATCCGCATGCTGGCGGGCTCCGAGCATGCCCACAAGGTCAACTTCTGCAAGTTCACCAACGAGACGCGCAACTCCATGGAGGACGCCAGCGAGCACAGCGGCCAGAAGTACATGGCGGCGGTGACCGGCGCCTGCGCGGGCGGCGGCTACGAACTGGCGCTGGCGACCGACCGCATCCTGCTGACCGACGACGGCTCCTCCTCCGTGGCGCTGCCCGAGGTGCCGCTGCTGGCCGTTTTGCCGGGCACCGGCGGCCTGACGCGCGTCACCGACAAGCGCAAGGTGCGCCGCGACCGCGCCGACGTTTTCTGTTCCATCGAGGAAGGCATCAAGGGCAAGAAGGCCGCCGACTGGCGGCTGGTGGACGCCGTGGTGCCCAACTCCAAGTTCGCCGAGACCGTGAAGGAGGAGGCCGGCAAGCTGGCCGCGACCTCCGACCGGCCCGCGGGCGAGAAGGGCGTGACGCTGGGGCCGCTCACCCGAGAGTTCGGCGAGGACGGCGTCACCTATTCCTGCGTCGAGGTTTCGATCGACCGCGCCGCCGGGATCGCCAACATCCTGATCAAGGAGCCCGATCAGGAGGTTCCCGCCGACCTGGCCGCCATGAAGGAACTGGGCGATGCCTTCTGGCCGCTGCGCCTGACGCGCGAGCTGGACGACGCGATCCTGCATCTGCGCAACAACGAGCGCTCCATCGGCGTCATCACCTTCACCAGCGCGGGCGACCCTAAGAAGGTCCTGGCCTTCGACTCCTTCCTGGAAGAACACGCGGACGACTGGCTGGTGCGCGAGTGCCGACTCTACTGGACGCGCACCATGAAGCGGGTCGACATGACCTCGCGCTCTCTGGTGGCGCTGATCGAGCCGGGCAGCTGCTTTGCCGGCTTCCTGGCGGAGATCGTCTTCGCCTGCGACCGCAGCTTCATGGCGCTGGGCGCCTTCGAGGGCGACAACCGCCCGGAGGCGACCCTGAGCCTTTCGGCTGCCAACTTCGGCGCCTATCCCATGTCCAACGGCCTGTCGCGGCTTGAGACCCGTTTCCTGGGCGAGCCCGAGAGCGTCGGCGCCGCCGAGGCCAGGTGCGGCGAGCCCCTGGACGCCGAGGCCGCCGAGGAACTGGGCCTGGTGACGGCCGCCTACGACGACATCGATTGGGAGGACGAAGTCCGCATCTTCCTGGAAGAGCGCGCCTCCTTCTCCCCCGACGCCATGACCGGCATGGAGGCCAACCTGCGCTTTGCCGGGCCTGAGACCATGGAGACCAAGATCTTCGGGCGGCTGACCGCCTGGCAGAACTGGATTTTCCAGCGCCCCAACGCCGTCGGCGGCGAGGGCGCGCTGAAGCGCTACGGCAGCGGCCAGAAGGCCCAATTCGACAAGGAGCGCGTGTAACGCGCGAAAGACCGAAAGCGCGTGTGACGCGCGAGAGAGCAAGGAACTGGAGGCAAGGACCATGATCGAAACGCTGGACGTCAACTACGACACCCTGATCCCCAACAACGTCGGGCTCGCCGACGACCGCCGGGTCCTGAAGGCGCTGGAGCGCTGGCATCCGGGCTACATCAACTGGTGGAACGACATGGGGCCGGAGGGCTTTCAGGAGGCCATGGTCTACCTGCGCACCGCGGTGTCCGTGGACCCCAAGGGCTGGGCCAAGTTCGGCTATGTGAAGATGCCGGAATACCGCTGGGGCATCCTGCTGGCGCCGCAGGAGGAGGACCGCAAGATCGGCTTCGGTGAGCACAAGGGCGAGCCCGCCTGGCAGGAAGTGCCGGGCGAGTACCGCGGCATGCTGCGCCGCCTGCTGGTCATCCAGGGCGACACCGAGCCCGCCTCGGTCGAACAGCAGCGCCACCTGGGCAAGACCGCACCCTCGCTCTACGACATGCGCAACCTCTTCCAGGTCAACGTGGAGGAGGGCCGTCACCTCTGGGCCATGATCTACCTGCTGCAGAAGTACTTCGGCGCGGACGGCCGGGAGGAGGCGAACGAGCTTCTGAACCGCCGCTCCGGCGACGAGGACAAGCCGCGCATGCTGGGCGCCTTCAACGAGGAGACCCCGGACTGGCTCTCCTTCTTCATGTTCACCTACTTCACCGATCGTGACGGCAAGATGCAGCTGGAAAGCCTCGCGCAGTCCGGTTTCGATCCGTTGTCGCGCACCTGCCGCTTCATGCTGACCGAGGAAGCCCACCACATGTTCGTGGGCGAGACCGGCGTGGGCCGCACCATCCAGCGGACCTGCGAGGCCATGAAGGAGGCCGGCATCGAAGACCCCTACGACATCGAGGCCGTGCGCGCGCTGGGCGTCATCGACCTGCCGACCCTGCAGAAGAAGGCCAACCTGCACTACACGCTGTCGCTCGACCTCTTCGGGTCCGAGGTCTCGACCAATGCCGCCAACGCCTACAACGCCGGTCTGAAGGGCCGCTACCAGGAGGACAAGATCGACGACGATCACCGTCTTCTGGACGCGACCTACCCGGTCTCCAAGGTCGTGGACGGCAAGGTGGAGCTGGTCGACGAGCCTGCGCTCACCGCCCTCAACATGCGCCTGCGCGACGACTACAGCGCGGACGCCGCGAAGGGCGTTGGCCGCTGGAACAAGATCATCGAGAAGGCCGGGATCAACTTCCAGATCACCCTGCCGCACGTCGCCTTCCACCGTCAGATCGGCGCCTTCGCCGATGTCGAGGCGACGCCGGATGGCCTCCTCATCTCCAAGGAGGATTTCGCTGCCAAGCGCGACCAGTGGCTGCCCTCCAAGGAGGACGGCGAGTTCATCAGCTCGCTGATGAAGCCGGTTACCGAGGCCGGGCAGTACGCCAACTGGATCGCCGCGCCGCGCATCGGAATCGACAACAAGCCCGGCGATTTCGAGTACGTTCAGATTCACGGGTAAGCCGCACGCCGAGAGGCGGCGCCCGACTGACCAGGGCCGGTTGACTAGGGGTCCGACTGACTAGGGCCCGACTGACTAGGGAGAGTGACCATGAGCGCCGAGAGCAGCGGCTCGCCGATGAAGCAGCACCTGATCGATCCTGAGATCTGCATCCGCTGCTACACCTGCGAGGAGATGTGTCCCATCGACGCCATCACCCACAACGACGACAACGTCGTGGTGGATGCGGAGATCTGCGACTACTGCATGGCCTGCATCGCCCCCTGTCCGACCGGCTCCATCGACAACTGGCGTCTGGTCATGGAGCCCTATTCGCTGGAGGAGCAGTTCTCCTGGGACGAGCTGCCCGAGCAGGAGGACCTGGGCGAGGCCGACAGCGGCGAGCTGGCCGAGGCCATGGAGGAGGAGATCACCAAGCTGCTGGCCGAGGCCCACGCCGGGACCGGCGGCAAGGCGGTGGCCCCCGCCTCCGCCTCCAAGCCCTCGATCAACCTCTTCAGCCGCCAGAACCCGGCCGTGGCGACGGTGCAGGGCAACCACCGCATCACCGACCCGGAGACGGGATCGGACGTGCGCCACATCATCCTCTCGCTGGGCGAGCAGTCCATGCCGGTCCTGGAAGGCCAGTCGGTCGGCGTGATCCCGCCGGGCGAGCAGGAGAACGGCAAGCCCCATGACATCCGCCTCTATTCCATCTCCTCCTCGCGCGACGGCGAGAAGCCCAACGCCAACAACATCGCGCTCACGGTCAAGCGGGAGGAAAAGGGCGTCTGCTCCAACTACCTCTGCGACCTGAAGAAGGGCGACGAGGTGAAGCTGACGGGCCCCTTCGGCGGCACCTTCCTGATGCCGGGCGACGTCTCGGCCAACATCGTCATGATCTGCACCGGCACGGGCTCCGCGCCCTTCCGCGCCTTCACCGAGCGCCGCCGCCGCGCCATGCCCGGCGCGCCCGGCAAGCTGGTGCTCTACTTCGGCGCGCGCACGCCGGGCGAGCTGCCCTATTTCGGGCCCCTGAAGAAGGTGCCCGCATCGCTGCTGGAGCAGCACCAGGTCTTCTCCCGCCTGGAGGATAAGCCCAAGGAGTACGTGCAGGACCGCATGCGCAAGACCGGCGACAGCCTCGCCGAGCTGCTGCGCGACGAGCGGACCCACATCTTCATCTGTGGCCTGAAGGGCATGGAGAACGGCGTGGACGAAGCCCTATCCGATATCTGCCGCGAACATGGTATGAGCTGGTCCGACCTGAAGCCTGAGATGCGGAGCAGCGGACGCTACCATGTCGAAACCTACTGACCACCGCGAGCGCGGCGTAAGGGGCATGCGCCCCGCCGGAGCCTTTCGCGACCTCGATGCGCCCCGCGTGGCCGCCCAGGTGCCGCTGATCCGGGAGATCACCGTCGGCTGGGGCGACTGCGACCCGGCGCAGATCGCCTACACCGCCAACATCCCCGCCTGGGGACTGCTGGCCGTGGAGGCCTGGTACAAGGCCTGTCTGGGCGTCAACTGGTACGAGATCAACCTGGACCACGGCGTCGGCACGCCCTTCGTCTCGCTGGGCTTCGACTTCGTCTCTCCGGTGACGCCGCGCGCGCCGCTGCTGGTCTCGGTCTATGTCGAACGTCTGGGGCGCTCCTCCCTCAGCCATCTGGTCGAGGCGCGCCAGGAGGATGCGGTCTGCTTCTACGGCCGCACCACCGCCGCCTTCGTCGGCGCCAACGAGATGAAGGCCGTGGCGATTCCGGATAACATGAGAGCCTCGATCGAGGACTATCTGGCCCGTCAGGGGCCCTTGCCCGAATGGAAAAGCAGGACGTGAGCGCCGATAGGGAAGAGAAATCCGCCGAGGCCCTGGACCGGGAAGCCGAGTTCCTGGGCCGCGTCGGCGCGCGCGTGCGCTCCGCGCGCACCCGTCTCGGCATGTCCCGCAAGATGCTGGCCCAGGCCTCCGGCGTGTCGGAGCGCTATCTGGCGCAGCTTGAGAACGGGGCCGGCAACATCTCGATCCTGCTGCTGCGCCAGGTGGCCCGCGCCACGGCGATCCGCATCGAGGACCTCCTGGGCGAGGGCGAGACCGACGCCGAGACTTTGAGCCTCCTCGACGCCGTGCGGCGCACGACGCCGGAGGAGCGCAAGCGCCTCTTCGAGCTGCTGTCGGAGATTCGCGACGCCGGCGGGGTCGACATGAAGACCGGCCGTATCGCGCTGATCGGTCTGCGCGGCGCGGGCAAGTCGACCCTGGGCCGTCTGGTGGCCGAGCGTCTTGCGCTGCCCTTCATCGAACTGAACCGGGAGATAGAGGCCGAGAGCGGCCTCGCCGTCGCCGAGATCTTCTCGCTCTATGGGCAGGAGGGGTACCGGCGGCTGGAGCAGCGCTGCCTGAAGATGGTGGTGGCGCGCAACCCGGCGGTGGTGCTGGCCGTCGCCGGCGGCATCGTGGGCGAGCCCTCGACCTATGAGATCCTCCTGAAATCCTTCCACGCGATCTGGCTGCGCGCCAGCCCGGAAGAGCACATGGAGCGGGTGCGCGCCCAGGGCGACCGCCGCCCCATGGCCGGAAACCCGGCGGCGATGGACGAGCTGCGTGCGATCCTGGAGGCGCGCGAGCGCTTCTATTCCCGCGCGGAGGCCAGCCTCGACACCTCCGGCAAGACGGTCGACCAAAGCGTCACCGAACTGGCCGCGCTGATCCGCGAACTCACCCCCGCCGCCTGACCGGCCGCCGCGAACGATTTGGCAAAGGGCTCCGGCTTGCGCTAGCCTTGGCTCATGCTGCTCTGCAACAAAGGGCGGCGGCGACAAGGAACCGCTCTACAGCAGGGGGCTGGAAGCTTCTTTCAAAATGGCTCTGCCCGAGTTGGATAAACTGGAGACGCTGGCCGTCTTCCTGGACTTCGACGGCACCTTGGTCGATCTGGTGGATCGGCCGGAAGACGTTGAGGTTACTGCGCAAGCGCGCAGCCTCTTGGTGCGCCTCAGCGCGCGCCTCGGCGGGGCCGTCGCAATCGTGACCGGGCGCGAGATCGAGCAGATCGACGCCTTTCTCTCCAGCATCACGCTGCCAGTCGCGGGCGTCCACGGCGTTGTGCGGCGCGGCGCGGACGGGCGCTATCACGACAGCCATCAGGCGACGCTGCCGATTGAGCGTTTGGCCAGCCGTCTGGAGCCGCTGCTGGAGCGCGCGCCCGAGCTCCTGCTGGAGCCCAAGGGCGGCAGCCTCGCGCTGCACTACCGCGCGCGGCCTGATCTGGAAGCGGTATGCCTCGCCGCCATGGAGCGCGCCATCGAGGACATCGACGACGCCGTGCTGCTGCACGGCAAGTTCGTGATCGAGGTGAAGCCGGAGGGCCGTGACAAGGGCCTGGCGATCCGGGACTTCATGGAGGAGCCGCCCTTTTCCGGACGCCGCCCGCTCTACGCCGGGGACGACGTGACCGACGAGGACGCCTTCGGGGTGGTCGAGGCGCTCGGCGGCCTTACCATTAAGGTGGGAGAAGGGGAAAGCAGCGCCCGCTACCGCGCCGCCTCGCCCGAGGCCCTGATCGAGTGGCTGAACAAGAACCTGGAGGCCTGCGAAGCGTGAGCGACCTGAACCTGGGGCTGATCGGAAACTGCACCATCTCCGCGCTGATCGACAGAGACGCCTCCATCGTCTGGAGCTGCCTGCCGCGCTTCGACGGGGACCCGGTGTTCCATGGCCTTCTGGGCAGCGGCAGCGATGCCGGAAGACAGGAGACGGCCGCCAAGGGCAAGGGCCGGGACGGGGTCTTCGCCATCGAACTGGAAGGTCAGACCGCCAGCGAACAGAGTTACGTCGCCAACACGGCGGTGCTGCGGACCGTGCTGCACGCGCCCTCGGGCTCGGTCGAGATCATCGACTTCTGTCCTCGCTTCAAGGCGCGCGGGCGCAGTTTCCGTCCGCAGATGATCGTGCGCCGCCTGAAGCCGCTCGGCGGCACGCCGCGCGTCCGCGTTCGCGTGCGCCCGCGCTTCAACTACGGCACCAAGGCGCCGCGCATCACCTCCGGCTCCAACCATGTCCGCTACGTGGACGACGCGACCACGCTCCGGCTCACCAGCGACCTGCCGATCGACTATCTGCTGGGCGAGACGCTCTTTAATCTGGACGAGCCGGTGAACATGATCCTGGGGCCGGACGAGACGCTGGGCGACGGCCCGGCGGCCATCGCCGAGAGCTTCGAGAAGGAGACCGTCGCCTACTGGCGGGTCTGGACGCACCGCCTCGCGCTGCCGCTCGACTGGCAGGACGCGGTGATCCGCGCCTCCATCACGCTGAAGCTCTGCTCCTACGAGCCGACCGGCGCCATCGTCGCGGCCATGACCACGTCGATCCCGGAATCGCCGAACTCGGAGCGCAACTGGGACTACCGCTACTGCTGGGTGCGCGACGCCTTCTTCGTGGTGCGCGCGCTCAACAGCCTTGCCGCCGTCCAGACCATGGAGACCTACTTCCGCTGGCTGATGAACGTGGTGGCCAACGCCAAGGACGGGCACATCCAGCCGGTCTACGGGATCGGCCTGGAAGACGCCCTGGTCGAGCGCATCGAACCGGCGCTGACCGGTTATCAGGGCATGGGCCCCGTGCGCATCGGCAATCAGGCCTACGAGCATTTCCAGCACGACACCTACGGCAACATCATCCTGGGCGCGGCCCAGGCCTTCTTCGACCGCCGCCTGATCATGACGGTGGGCGAGGGCGAGTTCCGCCGGCTGGAGGCTCTGGGCGAGCAGGCCTTCAGGCTGCACGACCAGCCCGACGCCGGGCTCTGGGAACTGCGCACCCGGGCGCGGGTCCACACCTCCTCCAGCCTCATGTGCTGGGCGGCCTGCGACCGCCTCGCCAAGATCGCCGGTCAGCTTGGCCTGGGCGAGCGCGCCGGTTTCTGGAGCGCGCGCGCCAAGACCATCAAGGAAGCGATCCTGAAGCGCGCCTGGTCGGACAAGCGCCAGGCCTTCGTGGAATCCTTCGAGGGCGAGAGCCTCGACGCCTCGGTCCTGCTGATGGCCGAGGTCGGCTTCCTCGACCCCAAGGACCCGCGGTTCATCGCGACGGTGGAGCGCATCGAGGAGGTGCTGGGCCACGGCCCCTTCATGCTGCGCTACGAGGAGGCGGACGACTTCGGCAAGCCGGAGACCGCCTTCAACATCTGCGCCTTCTGGCGGCTCGACGCGCTGGTGCGCATCGGGCGCAAGGACGAGGCGCGGGAGATCTTCGACGCGCTGCTGGCCGCGCGCACGCCGCTGGGTCTGATGTCCGAGGACACCGACACCACCACGGGCGCGCCCTGGGGCAACTTCCCGCAGACCTACTCCATGGTCGGGATCATCAACGGCGCCGTCAGACTGTCGCGGCCCTGGGAGCATGTCATATGAGCCGCCTGATCGTCGTCTCCAACCGCGTCGCGGACCTTGAGAAGGGCGCGCAGTCCGGCGGCCTAGCGGTTGCGCTGGGCGATGCGCTTAAGAAGGCGCAAGGGCTCTGGTTCGGCTGGGACGGCAACATCCTGAACGGCGGGCGGCTCGCCACCAACGTGCGCGAGCAGGCGGGCGTCACCTTCGCGACCACGCCCCTGACCCGCGAGGAGTACGAGCAGTACTATCTCGGCTATTCCAACAACGTGCTCTGGCCGACCTTCCACTACCGCATCGACCTCACCAACTTCGAGACCGCCTTCGTTCAGGGTTACCGCAAGGTCAACCAGCGCATGGCCCAGGCGCTGGCGCCGCTGGTGACCGAAGGCGACACGGTCTGGGTCCATGACTACCACCTGATCCCGCTGGCCGCCGAACTGCGCACCCGCGGCATCGAGGTGCCGATCGGTTTCTTCCTGCACATTCCCTTCCCGCCGCCGGAGATCCTGCAGACCATTCCCGACCACGAGTGGCTGGTGCGCTCGCTCTTCTCCTGCGACGTGATCGGCTTTCAGACCAGCGGCGACCGCGGGAACTTCGCCCGCTACGTGAGGGAGCGGGCCGGTGGCGAGGAGACCGAGGGCGGCCGTCTCAAGGCCTTCGGCCGCACGGTGATCGCCAAGGCCTATCCCATCGGCATCGACGTCGAGGACTTCGCGGCCATGGCGCACGCCAAGCAGGCCGAGGAGCTGATCGAGCGCATGCACCGCCGCTCCTTCGAGCGCTCCCTCATCATCGGGGTGGACCGCCTGGACTACACCAAGGGCCTGCCCGAACGGCTCAAGGCCTTCCGCCGCCTGCTGGAGCTCTATCCCGAGAACCGGCGGCAGGCGACCCTCTTGCAGATCGCACCGCCGACCCGTGAGGAGGTCGAGGCCTACACCGAGATCCGCGAGGAGCTGGAGGGCCTGACCGGCGCCATCAACGGCGCTTTCGGAAACTTCGACTGGACCCCGGTGCGCTACATCCACCGGGCCGTGCCGCGCGATACGCTGGCCGCTCTCTTCCGGGGCAGTCAGGTGGGACTCGTCACGCCGCTGCGCGACGGCATGAACCTGGTGGCGAAGGAATACGTCGCCGCCCAGGATTCAGAGGACCCCGGCGTGCTGGTGCTCTCCGAGTTCGCCGGAGCGGCGGAGGACCTGATCGAAGCGCTGATCGTCAACCCCTATGACGTGGACGACATGGCCGCCGCCCTCCAGCGCGCCGTCACCATGCCCCTGGAAGAACGCCGGGAGCGCCACGCCAAGCTGATGGAGCGGGTCCGGACCAACGACGTGATCCATTGGCGCGAGCGTTTCCTGGGCGATCTCTACGAGAGCTAGGCTGCCCAGGCGGGGAGGTCCTTCACCAGCAGGACCCAGTTCTCCCCCGGGTTCTCCCAGCCTTCCTTGACCATGGGGCGGCTCGCCCGCTCCCGGAAGCCGTGGCGTTCGTAGAGGCGCCGCGCGCCTGGGTTACCGTCGGAGACGATGATGGACAGCTGCTGGCAGCCGCTGTCCGCCGCCAGCCGGTCCGCTTCCTCCAGGAGCGCCGTTCCGAAGCCCTGGCCCCTGCATCCGGGGTAGGTGGCCAGGACATTGAGGTACCAGCTACCCGGCGCCAGCAACTCCAATTCAAGCAGCGGCCTGAAGAGCGGCGGCAGGCCGTCAAGGTCCAGCGGCTCCGGGGCTTCGGGCAGGGCGTAGCCGATCATTCCGGCGGCTATCCCTTCGGCATCTTCGGCGAGGAAGGCCTTCTTGTAGGAGAAGTCGCCCTTCTCGCGCCGGGCGCGGCGAAGGCCGACGGCGCGCAGGCTCTCGCCGGGCTCGGCCATGGCGGCCCAGACGCGGTGGACCAGGCCCTCGCTCGCGAATTCGACGAAGTCGACCAGGGCTTCTGCGTCCGCCGGTCGGGCTCTGCGTATGACGGTTCTGGTGGCGGTCACGATCTGACTCATGGGTTGCTTGCTCCTCTAGGGCCTCTGTCTCTATCTCTCCGCTTTCCGGCGGCGTTGAAATCTCTTAGGCCGCCGCCAGTTCTTCGCCTATGAACCAGTTCACAGTTCCAGCATTGGAGAGCTTCCCGGCCGGCGGCCTCGCCGTGGTCGTGGGCGCCGGCGGCGGCCTGGGCGGGGCGTTCGTCCGGCTGCTCGGCGACAGTGGGCGCTTTGCCCGGGTCATGGCGCTGGGGCGGACCAGCGCGCCGCCCCTCGACTTCGAGGACGAGGCCAGCATCGAAACCGCCGCCGGAGCGGTAGAGGCGAGCGGCCTCGACCTGCGTCTCCTGATCGACGCGAGCGGCATCCTGCACGCCGGGGAGATGCAGCCGGAGAAATCCTGGCGCGATCTGACGCCTGAGAATCTGGCGCGGGCCTTCCTGATCAACGCCAGCGGCCCGGCGCTGCTGATGAAGCACTTCCTGCCCCTGATCCCGCGCGACGGCAAGGCCTGCTTTGCGACCCTCTCCGCCAAGGTCGGGTCCATCGGCGACAACAGGATGGGCGGCTGGTACGCCTACCGCGCCTCCAAGGCCGCCTTGAACCAGATGGTCCGCTCGGCGGCCATCGAGCTGGGCCGCAGAAAGCGCGAGGCGCTCTGCCTGGCGCTCCATCCCGGCACGGTGGACACCGAGCTTTCCAAGCCCTTCTCCAAAAGCGGGTTGAAACTTCAGCGACCGGAAGAGTCGGCGGCGCGGCTGCTCACTGTTATCGACCGCCTGGACGCCGCGGCCAGCGGCGGTTTCTACGCCTATGACGGAGAAAGACTGCCATGGTGACCCGCTCCTCCTTCCGGGGTGGCGCGGCCCGCAGGGACTGCTAAGCTCCCGGCCATGCCTGACTTACCGAGCCCCATTCTGATCCTTCATGAGGACGCGCCCAGCCTGAAGCCCGCGCTTGAGCCGGCGTTTTCGGGCGCGCAGTTCCTTTACGCCAGCAATGAAGCCGAGCTGGAGGCCGCACTCGCGCGCGATCCCGAGGCCGTGCTCTCGATCAAGTCCTCTTCCTTTCCGGGTCCGCTGCACCGCCGCGCCTTCCACCATCCCTCGGTCCGCTGGTTTCAGGTCGGCGGGTCGGGCTTCGATCACCTGCTGCCGTTGGAGCGGGACGACCTGATCCTGACCAACTCCAAGGGCGTGCTGGCCCCGTTCCTGGCCGAGACGGCGCTGGGCGCGCTCTTGATGCTGAACGCCAATCTCCTTGGCTACCGGCGTCAGCAGGAAGCGCGGGTCTGGCGACCGATCCCCTTTGAGCCGCTGCGCGGCAAGACGCTCCTGGTGGTCGGCCTTGGGGCGATCGGCGCTTATCTCGCGGACTACGCCAAGGCGCTGGGCATGAAGGTGATCGGGGTGCGGGCGAGCCGCGAACCGCATCCCTCGGCTGAGAGCGTGCACGGTCCGGAGGAGCTCATGGCGCTGCTGCCAAGCGCCGACGTGGTCAGTCTCCATCTGCGTCTCAATGAGGAGACGCGCCATCTCTTCGGGCCTGAAGCCTTCGCCGCCATGAAGCCCGGCGCGATCCTGCTCAACACGGCGCGCGGGCCGGTTCTGGACGAGGCGGCGCTGCTGGCGGCTCTCCGCTCGGAGCGGCTGGGCGGCGCCTACCTCGATGTTTTCGAGCAGGAGCCCTTGCCCGAGGACAGCCCGCTCTGGGCCGAGGAACGCCTGATCATCACGCCCCACGCCGCCGACAACGTCACCGACTGGCCGCTGCGCTTCGCGCAGTTCTTCGCGGGAAACCTGGCGCGTTGGCGCGATGGGGAGCCCCTGGAGAATCGCATCGGACTCCCGCTGTGACGCTGAGACGCCTTCTTGCCGGGGCTTTGCTGGCGCTTATGGCGATGGGGACCGCCGTGGCCCAGGAGCCGAACGGCTACTTCAGGGACCTGGAACGCTCCGACTCGCCCAACGACTGGCTGATCGCGCCGGCGGACTTTCCCGGCGAGCCCGACGCCGAGGCGCCGGTCTTCGATGTTTCGGCGGAGCGGCTGGGCGAACTTTTCGAGGCCGTCGCGAAGGCCGAGGGCGCGGAAGAGGTGACGGCGCGCGGCGAAGACCTGCTCTGCGTCGTCGCTGTGACCAGCCTCTTGGGCTTCGAGGACGACGTCTGCGCGCAGTTCATCGTGCTGGAGGCGGGACGCTCGACCCTCGCGCTCTACTCCGCCTCGCGGGAGGGCTATTGGGATCTGGGCGCGAACCGGGCCCGGCTCGAGGACTGGCTTTCCCAGATCGCCGCCCTGGCGCACTAGAAAGCTTTTTTCACAAGCCAGCCGGAATACGCCAGAAAGCTGCGTGGCGGGCTATTGTCCGGCCCTTTCAATCGCGCTAGCGTTCCCTTAGACAGTCATCGAACAGTACTGACCCCTTTCGAGGTGAGGCCGGGCCGGAGTTCCGTGCGCCGGCTTTTTGGGGGAAATGAGGAGTGAACGAAGCTCATGCGTTACGAAGCGCCGACTTCCATGGAAGACGCAGTCGCCCTGCTGGCGGCTGAAAGCGGGATCGCCAAGGTCCTGGCGGGCGGCACCGACCTTCTGGTGCAGCTCCGCTCTGGCCGGCTGGAGCCCGACCTGGTCATCGACATCAAGCGCATCGACGGCCTGCGCGATATCGTCGCGGAGGAGGGCGGTTTCCGCATCGGCGCGGCTGTCAGCGGCGCCGAGATGAACGAGCACGAGGGCCTGACCGCGCTCTGGCCCGGCGTGGTCGAGGCGGCGGGCCTGATCGGATCGACCCAGGTCCAGGGCCGCGCCACCGTCTCCGGCAACCTCTGCAACGCCTCGCCGGCCGCCGACAGCGTGCCCGCGATGGTCGCCGCCGGGGCGCTGGCCCGCGTGATCGGGCCGGAAGGAACCCGCGACATCCCGGTGCTGGAGGTTGCCGCCGGTCCCGGCAAGACCAATCTGAAGAAGGGCGAGCTGGTGCACTCCATCTTCCTGCCCGCCCGGCCCAAGGGGGCGTCGGACGCCTACCTGCGTTTCATTCCGCGCACGGAGATGGACATCGCCGTGGTCGGCGCCGCCGTCAGCCTGGAACTGGCGTCCGACGGAAGCGTTTCCGCCGCGCGCGTATCGCTCGGCGCGGTCGCGCCCACGGTCCTGCTGGTGGAGGAGGCCGCCCAGGCGCTGATCGGCAGCAAGCTGGAGGAGGCCGCCCAGGAAAAGCTGGCGGCCGCCGCTTCGGCTGCCTGCAAGCCGATCGACGACAAGCGCGGCACGGTCGAGTACCGCACCAAGGTCGCGGGCGTCCTGGCGCGCCGCGCCGCCCTCATCGCCTATGACCGGGCCAAAGCCAATGCCTGAAGGAACGACAGCAATGAAGCGAATCCCTGTATCCACCACCATCAACGGCGACGCCGTGGAATTCCTCTGCGAGCCGGAGGAGACCCTGCTGGACGTGCTGCGCGACCGGCTCGGCATGACCGGCTCCAAGGAAGGCTGCGGCACCGGCGACTGCGGCGCCTGCTCCGTGACGGTCGATGGCCGTCTGGTCTGCTCCTGCCTCATGCTGGGCGCCGAAGCCCAGGGCCGCGAGATCGGCACCATCGAGGGGGTCTCGGACGGCGAGCGGCTGCATGTGCTTCAGTCCAAGCTGCTGGAGCACGCCGCGCTTCAGTGCGGCATCTGCACGCCGGGCATCGTGGTCGCCGCCAAGTCGCTGCTTGAGCGCAACCCCGACCCCGACGAGACGGAGGTCCGCTACTGGCTGGCCGGCAACCTCTGCCGCTGCACCGGATACGACAAGATCGTGCGCGCCGTCCTGGACGCCGCACAGGAAATCAGAAAGGGCTGACCCATGCCTCTCGATAGCAAACACGGCTTTTCGCCCCGTCAGTTCAAGGTCGTCGGCGAGCGCCCGCTGCGCCCCGACGGCATCGACAAGGTCACGGGCCGCGCGCGCTTCGGCGCCGACGCCTTCGCGCCCGGCATGCTGTTCGGCAAGGTGCTGCGCAGCCCGCACGCCCATGCCCGGATCCGCTCCATCGACACCTCCAAGGCCGAGGCGCTGCCCGGCGTGAAGGCGGTCGTCACCCGCGCCGACTTCGCCACGGACGTCGAGGAGGGCGAGACCGCCAACGTGCTCGAGAACGTCATGGCCGGCGAGAAGGCGCTCTACGAGGGCCACGCCGTCGCCGCCGTCGCCGCGGTCTCCAACTCCATCGCCAAGAAGGCGCTGAAGCTGATCGAGGTGGACTACGAGGTGCTGCCGCACGTCACCGACGTGGAGAAGGCCATGGAGCCCGGCGCGCCGGTGCTTCACGACCACATCTTCACCGAGGGCGTGGAGCCCAAGCCGTCGAGCCCCTCCAACGTCTGCCAGCGGATCGAGGTCGGCCACGGCGACGTCGAGAAGGGCTTTGCCGAGGCCGACGTGATCGTCGAGCACTCCTTCAAGACCGAGGCGACGCACCAGGGCTACATCGAGCCCCACGCCTGTCTGGCCAACATGTCGGCGGACGGCTCGGGCGAGCTTTGGGGCTGCACCCAGGGTCACTTCATGGTGCGCGACACCTGCGCGGCGCTGCTTGGCATCGACGTCTCGCGCCTGCGCGTCACGGCCTCTGAGATCGGCGGCGGCTTCGGCGGCAAGACCACGGTCTTCCTGGAGCCGACGGCGCTCGCGCTGTCCCGCAAGGCCGGCAAGCCGGTCAAGCTGGTCATGACCCGCGAGGAGGTCTTCCTCGCCTCCGGCCCGACCTCTTCCACCGCGATCCACGTCAAGATCGGCGCGAAGAAGGATGGCAGCATCACCGCCGGTTTCGCCGAACTGAAGTATCAGGGCGGCGCCTTCCCCGGCTCCCCGGTCGAGATGGGGGCCATGGCGGCCTTCGCCTGTTACGACCTGGAGAACGTCAAGTGCGTCGGCTGGGACGTGGTCACCAACCGGCCCAAGCAGGCGGCCTACCGCGCGCCCGGCGCGCCCATGGCGGCCTTCGCCGTGGAGTCCGTGGTCTCCGAGCTGGCGGGCAAGCTGGGCATCGATCCCATCGACCTGCGCCTGAAGAACGCGGCCAAGGAAGGCACCAAGTCCTCCTACGGCCCGACCTTCGGCCCCATCGGTCTGGTCGAGACGCTGGAGGCCGCCAAGGCCCACCCGCACTACGCCAAGAAGCTCGGCCCCAACCAGGGGCGGGGCGTGGCCTCGGGCTTCTGGTTCAACTTCGGCGGCCAGACCTGCACCAGCCTCAACGTCAACATCGACGGCACCTGCACGCTCTCGGTCGGCACCCCCGACATCGGCGGCAGCCGCGCGTCCATGTGCATGATGGCGGCTGAGGAGCTGGGCATTCCCTACGACAACGTACGGGCCATCGTCGCCGACACCTCCTCGCTCGGCTACAACGACGTGACCGACGGCAGCCGCGTCACCTTCGCCTCCGGCCTCGCCACCATCACGGCGGCGCGCGAGGCGAAGAAGAAGCTCTGCGAGCGGGCGGCGGCCATGTGGGGCATCCCGGTCGAGGCCGTGGAGTGGGTCGACGGCGAGGCGCGGCCCGCCGGTCCCAACGCGGGCGAGTTCGAGCCGCTTTCCATCGCCGACATCGCGGCGGTGGCGGGCAACACCGGCGGTCCCATCGCCGGGCACTACGAGGTTTCCGCCGATGGGGCGGGCCCGTCCTTCGCCACCCACATCGTGGATGCCGAGGTCGATCCCGATACCGGCCGCGTCTGGGTCAACGGCTACACGGTCGTGCAGGACGCGGGCAAGGCGATCCACCCGGCCTATGTCGAGGGCCAGTTCCAGGGCGGCGCGGTGCAGGGCATCGGCTGGGTCCTGAACGAGTGCTACATGTACAACGACAAGGGCAAGATGGAGAACGCGGGTTTCCTCGACTACCGGATCCCGGTCGCCTCCGACCTGCCGATGATCGACACGGTGATCGTGGAGGTGCCGAACCCCGGCCACCCCTACGGCGTGCGCGGGGTGGGGGAGACCTCCATCGTGCCGCCGCTGGCCGCCGTCGCCAACGCGGTCTCGGCCGCGGTCGGCGTGCGCCTGACCGAGCTGCCCATGTCGCCGCCGCGCGTCCTGAAGGCGCTGGAGGACAAGGGCCTGGTCTGATGGTCGCTGTCACGCTCCAGGGCGGTCTGAAGTCGATGGCGGGCAAGGCGGACTTCGAGCTTGAAGCGAAGAACGTCCGCGAGCTGGTCAACGCCCTCGCCGAGGCGGCGCCGGAGTTGAAACCGGCCCTGGACCGGGGCGTCGCCGTCTCCATCGACGGGCGCATCTACCGCGACTCCTGGTTCCAGCCCATCGAACCGGACAGCGAAGTCTTCGTCTTCTCCCGCATGGCGGGGGGCTGAGGGGCCTTCAAAAGCCGACTTTCCGTGACAATCTGCTACGGGCGCGCTATGAGGCGCGCCCGTAGTGCCTTATTGAAGAAGAGCGACACCCTTGAGCGACACCGCAGCCCTTGAACGGCAGGCGGCGCGCGGACGGCAGTTCGACCGGCGCAGCTTCGCCATCATCTCCCACCCCGACGCGGGCAAGACGACGCTGACCGAAAAGCTGCTCTTCCGGAGCGGCGCGATCCGCGCGGCGGGACAGGTGCGCGCCAAGGGCGAGAGCCGGCGCACCCGCTCGGACTGGATGGAGATCGAGCGCCAGCGCGGCATCTCCGTCTCTTCCTCGGTCATGACCTTCGAGCACGGCGGGCTCACCTTCAACCTCCTGGACACGCCCGGCCACGCCGACTTCTCCGAGGACACCTACCGCACCCTGACGGCGGTCGATTCCGCCGTGATGGTGATCGACGCGGCCAAGGGCATCGAGGCCCAGACCCTGAAGCTCTTCGAGGTCTGCCGCCTGCGCGACATTCCGATCATCACCTTCGTCAACAAGCTGGACCGCGAGGGGCGCGACAACTTCGAGCTTCTGGACGAGATCGAGTCCCAGCTGGCCCTCGACGTCTCGCCGGTCACCTGGCCGGTCGGGGTCGGCAACGCCTTCCAGGGCGCGCTCGACCTCAAGACCTTCCGTCTTTCGCCCGCCAACGGCGGTGAGCAGCGCCAATACGAGAGTCTGGAGGACCCGGCGCTGACCGAAAAGCTGCCGCCCGACCTCAAGGCCCGCTATGAGGAAGAGGCGCTCTTGGCCGGGGAGGCCTACAAGCCCTTCGACGCCCAGGCCTTCGCCGAGGGCCACATGACGCCGGTCCTCTTCGGTTCCGCCTTGAAGGAGTGCGGCGTCGATCAGCTTCTCGACATGCTGGAGGCCCACGCGCCCGCGCCGCGCCCGCAGCCCGCCGAGCCGCGCGAGGTGGTGCCCGAGGAAAAGGACTTCTCCGGCTTCGTCTTCAAGGTGCAGGCCAACCTGGATCCCAACCACCGCGACCGCGTCGCCTTCCTGCGCGTCTGTTCCGGCCGGTTCGAGCGCGGGGCGAAGCTGAACCTGGTGCGCACCGGAAAGCCCATGGCGGTCCACAACCCCATCTTCTTCTTCGCCCAGGAGCGCGAACTGGTGGAGGAGGCCTTTCCCGGCGACATCATCGGGATCCCCAACCACGGCACGCTCAGGGTCGGGGACAGCCTGACCGGCGGCGAGGCGCTGCGCTTCACCGGCATCCCCAACTTCGCGCCCGAAATTCTGCGCCGCATCCGCCTGGACGACCCCATGAAGGCCAAGCAGTTGAAGCGCGCGTTGGAGGACCTCGCGGAGGAGGGGGTGACCCAGGTCTTCCGTCCCGTCTTCGGGTCCGACTGGATCGTCGGTGTGGTCGGCGCCCTGCAGCTCGACGTGCTGAAGACGCGCATCCAGGGCGAATACAAGGTCGAGGTCTCCTACGAGGATGCCGGCTACGAGACCGCGCGCTGGGTGAGCGCCGCCGACAAGCAGGTCATCAAGACCTTCATCGACCAGAACCGCGGCTCCATGGCCGAGGACCGGGACGAGAATCCGGTGCTTCTTGTGCGCAACCGCTGGGAATTGGACCGGCTTGAGCGTAACTTTCCCGACATCACCTTCTCCCGGGTGCGCGAACGCAGCTAAAGAAGGACCTTGCCGCCATGAGCGAGGCTGCCGATGTCATCAAGGCCCGCTTGAGCGCAGAGCCCGTGGCGCTCGGCATTCTGCTCGGCTCGGGCCTCGGCGGGCTGGCCGCGCGCCTCGAACTTTCCCAGTCCATCGACTATCGCGACCTGCCCGGCTTCCCGCGCCTGGGCGTCAGCGCGCATGAGGGCGAACTGGTCCTGGGCGCGCTGGGCGGGCGCCGCGTCGCCCTACTTTCGGGCCGGGCGCACTACTACGAGGCGGGCGATGCCAGCGCCATGCGCGCCCCCCTGGAATGCCTGGCGGCACTGGGCTGCGAGAGCGTCCTGCTGACCAACGCCGCCGGATCGCTGCGCCCGGAGGCCGGGCCCGGGTCTCTGGTCGCGATCCGCGACCACATCAATCTGGCGGGCGCCAATCCCCTGATCGGGCTGTCCGGCGACAGCCGCTTCGTCAACATGGTCGGCGCCTATGACTTTGCCTTGCGCGCCTGTCTCGCCGAGGCGGCGAAGGCCTGCGGGATCGAGCTGCACGAAGGGGTCTACGCCTGGTTCTCCGGCCCATCTTTCGAGACCCCGGCGGAGATCGAGATGGCGCGGCGCCTGGGCGCGGACCTTGTCGGCATGTCGACCGTGCCGGAGACCCTGATCGCCCGCCACCTGGGGCTGCGCGTGGCCGCCCTGTCGGCGGTCACCAACCTTGGCGCGGGCATGACCCCGCAAGGTCCAAGCCATAGCGAGACCAAAACCAAGGCGGCGGCGATTTCCCGCGATTTCGAGGCGCTGGTGGAGGCTTTCTGCGCAAGGCTGCCCCGCGCGTGATTCGGCCCCAGCCCTCTTGAGATTGGCGGCCAGAAGTCGCAGATTGGGCGGCGAACCCGGCCTGCGCGGCGCTGCGAGCCCGCTGACAGGCTGAAAGAGACCGCCGATTGGGAGTTTTCGGGACATGATCCTTCTCCGCACCGGGCTTGGCGCCGTCTGCGCCCTGGCTCTCCTCTTTACCTCGCTGCTGGCCTCTGAGCTGCGCGCCGACACCATCAAGGTGGGGGAGATCAACAGCTACACCCGCCTTCCCGCCTTCACCGAGCCCTACAAGAAGGGCTGGCAGCTGGCGCTGGAGGAGATCAACGCCGCCGGCGGCGTCAAGGGCAGCGAGATCGAGGTCATTTCGCGCGACGACGCGGGCGAGCCCGGCACCGCCATCCGCATCGCCGAGGAGATGGTGACCCGCGACGAGGTGGTGCTGCTCTGGGGCACCTTCTTCTCCCACGTCGGGCTGGCGGTGACGGATTTCGCCAAGCAGCGCCAGGAGCTCTTCATCGCGACCGAGCCGCTCTCCGACGCCTTGGTCTGGTCCAAGGGCAACCGCTACACCTACCGCCTGCGGCCCTCCACCCACATGCAGGCCGCCATGCTGGCGGAGGCAGCGGCCAAGCTGCCGGCCAAGCGCTGGGCGACGGTCGCGCCGAACTACGCCTACGGCACCGACGCCGTGGCGCGCTTCAAGGAGGCGCTGACCGAGCTGCGTCCCGATGTGGTCTTCGTGGAGGAGCAGTGGCCGCCGCTCTTCAAGATCGACGCAGGCGCGACGGCCCGTGCGCTGGAAGCCGCCGACCCCGATGCGATCTACAACGTCACCTTCGGCGGCGACCTCGCCAAGTTCGTGCGCGAGGGCTCCCTGCGCGGCCTTTTCGAGGGCCGCGAGGTGGTGAGCCTCCTGTCCGGCGAGCCGGAGTATCTCGACCCGCTGGGCGCGGAAGCGCCCGAGGGCTGGATCGTCACCGGCTACCCCTGGTACGCCATCGAGGATCCCGCGCATCAGGCCTTCGTTGAGGCCTATGAGGAGCGCTGGGACGAGACGCCCAAGAACGGCTCGCTCGTGGGCTACAACTCCATGCTCGCCATCGCCGCCGTTCTGGAGCAGGCCGAGTCCCTGGAAACCGAAGACCTGCTGGCCGCCATGGAGGACCTGACCTTCGACTCGCCGATCGGCGAGATCACCTTCCGCGCCTCCGACCACCAGTCCACCATGGGCGCCTGGGTCGGGCGCACGGCGGTCGTCGACGGCGAGCCCAAGATGATCGATTGGCGCTATGCCCCGGGCGGCGACTACCTGCCGTCGCCCGAGGAGGCCATGAAGCTCCGTCCCGCGGAGTAAGCGCCCGAGGGCCGCGCGGGCGCGCCGTCCGGGAAGGAAAGCGACGCCATGGGCTTTTTCATCGCGCAGCTCCTGACCGGGCTCGCCTCGGCCTCCTCGCTCTTTCTGGTGGCCGCCGGGCTGTCGATCATCTTCGGCGTCACCCGGATCGTGAACTTCGCCCACGGCTCCTTCTTCATGCTGGGGGCCTATCTGGCCTACAGCATCGTGGGGCTGCTGCCCTTGGGCGTCCTGGGCTTCTGGGGCGCGGTCCTGCTGGCGGCGCTGATCGTCGGGCTGATCGGGGCCCTGATCGAATTCGCTCTTCTCAGCCGTCTCTATCGGGCCCCGCAGCTCTTTCAGCTCGTCGCCACCTTCGCGCTGGTGCTGATCATCCAGGACGTAGCCCTCTGGATCTGGGGCGCGGAGGATCTGGTGGGCCCGCGCGCGCCCGGCCTGGACGGCGCGGTGCGCATCCTGGGCGAGGCGATCCCGGAGTACGACCTGGCGCTGATCGTCATCGGCCCGCTGGTGCTGTTCGCGACCTGGCTGCTGTTCTACCGCAGCCGCTGGGGCGTGCTGGTGCGGGCCGCGACCGAGGACCGCGAGATGCTCGCCGCCCTGGGCGTGAACCAGCGCTGGCTCTTCACCTCGGTCTTTTTCGTCGGCTCCTTCCTGGCCGGGCTGGGCGGCGCGCTCCAGCTTCCGCGCGAATCCGTCAGCCTCTTGATGGACCTGAACGTCATCGCCGAGGCCTTCGTGGTGGTGGTGATCGGCGGCATGGGCTCGGTGCCCGGCGCGTATCTGGCCGCCGTCCTGATCGGGGAGCTCAACGCCTTCGGCGTGCTCTGGCTGCCGGAGATCACGCTGGTGCTGCCGTTCCTGGTCATGGCCGCCGTCCTGATCGCCCGGCCCTGGGGCCTGCTCGGAAAGCCCGAACGGGGCGGTCATGAGACGCTGCTGGCCGAGCGGCCCCTGAGTCTGCCGGGCCCGGCCCTGAAGGCGGCGCTGCTGGCGGGACTGCTGTTGCTGGCCGCGCTGCCGCTGTTCGCCGAGTCCTTCACGCTGGTGCTGATGACCGATGTGATGATCGCCGCGCTCTTCGCCGCCAGCCTCCAGTTCATGATGGGGTTGGGCGGCATGACCTCCTTCGGCCATGCCGCCTATTTCGGCCTCGGCGCCTACGGCGCGGCGCTGCTGGCGACCAAGGCGGCGCTGCCGATGGTGCCGGCGCTTTTGGGCGGGCCCTTCCTGGCGCTCGCCGGGGCGGCGCTCTTCGGCTGGTTCTGCGTGCGGCTGACGGGCGTCTATCTCGCCATGCTGACCCTGGCCGCCGCGCAGATCGTCTGGTCCCTGGTCTTCCAGTGGCGCGAGGTGACCGGCGGGGACGACGGCATTCTGGGGGTTTGGCCCGCGGACTGGGCTGCGTCGCGCGAGGCGGTCTACTGGCTGACGCTGCTGATCGCGGCGGGTGGCATCGCGCTGCTCTGGCGCTTCGCCCACGCGCCCTTCGGCTACCTGCTGCGCGCCGGGCGCGATTCACCCCAGCGCGCCGGGGCCATAGGCATCGACGTGAAGCGCCAACAGTGGTTCGCCTTCATCGCGGCGGGGACCTTCGCCGGGATGGCCGGGGCGATCTTCGCCTTTTCCAAGGGCAGCATCTTTCCCGACGAACTGGCGATCCCGCGTTCGGTCGACGGCTTGGTGATGGTGCTGCTGGGCGGTCTCCACTCGCTCTTCGGGCCCTTGCTGGGCGCGGGCGCCTTCGTGCTGCTGGAGGACTGGATTTCCCGCCTGGACTACTGGCGGCTGATCCTGGGGGTGGTGATCCTGGTCATCGTGACGGCCGCGCCGGATGGCATCGCGGGCGGCTTGCGGCGACTCTGGGCGTTGCTTGCGCCACGGCGGGAGGTGCGGCCATGACGCTCCTCTCGGTGCGCGACCTCTCCAAGGCCTTTGGCGGGGTCAAGGCGCTGGACGCCGTCACCTTCACGCTCGCCGAGGGTGAACTGCTCGCCATGATCGGCCCCAACGGGGCGGGGAAATCGACCTGCTTCAACATCCTGGGCGGGCAGCTCGCGCCCGATTCCGGGTCGGTGTCGCTGGCGGGAGAGGAGATCACCGGCCTGCCGCCGCGCCGCATCTGGCGGCTGGGCGTGGGGCGGTCTTTCCAGATCACCGCCACCTTCGGCTCCATGACCCTGGCGGAGAACATCCAGGTCGCCCTGCTCTCCAAGGCTGGGCGCGGCCTCAACCTCTTCTCCCGCGCCGCGCGGCTCCACCGGGAGGAGGCCGAGGCGCTGCTGGAGCGGGTCGGCCTCGCCGAACAGGCGGGGCGCGCAACCCGCGAGCTGGCTTACGGCGACCTCAAGCGCCTGGAACTGGCGATCGCGCTGGCCAACGATCCGCGCCTGCTGCTGATGGACGAGCCGACGGCAGGCATGGCTCCGGCCGAGCGCGGCGCACTGATGGAGCTGGCCGCCTCCCTGGTCGAGGAGAAGGGCGTCTCGATCCTTTTCACCGAGCACGACATGGACGTGGTTTTCGCCCACGCCCGGCGCATCCTGGTGCTGAACCGAGGCCTGCTGATCGCCGAGGGAACGGCGGGGGAGATCCGCCAGAACCCCGAGGTGCGCGAGGTTTATCTGGGCGGAGGGGCGCGCCATGCCTGATCCCTTCCTGAGCCTGGAGCGGGTGAACAGCTACTACGGCGGCGCGCATATCCTGCGCGACCTCTCGCTGGAGGTCGGGCGCGGAGAGGTGGTGGCGCTGCTGGGCCGCAACGGGGCGGGCAAGACCACGACCCTGAAGACCGTCATGGGCCTGGTGACGCCCCGGAGCGGGTCGATCCTGCTGGAGGGCCGGGATATCGCCGGGCGGCCGTCCTATGAGATCTGCCGTCTGGGTCTGGGCTACGTGCCGGAAGACAGGCGCGTCTTCGCGGGGCTGAGCGTTGCCGAGAACCTCGAAGTCGGGCGGCGCCCCGCGGCTGGCGGGCAGAACCCCTGGACGCCTGAGCGCTTGTTCGAGCTCTTCCCGAACCTCTACGAGCGTCGGAACAACGCGGGCGGCGACCTGAGCGGCGGCGAGCAGCAGATGCTGACCATCGCCCGCACCCTGATGGGCAACCCGCGCCTGCTGCTGCTGGACGAGCCTTCCGAGGGGATCGCGCCGGTCCTGGTCGATCAACTGGCCGAGACTATAGCGGCCCTGAAGCAGGAAGGTCTGACCGTCCTCCTCTCCGAGCAGAACCTGCACTTCGCCCGCGCGCTGGCCGACCGCGCCTATATCATCGAGGGCGGCGCGATCCGCTATGGCGGAGGCATGGCGGAGCTGGAGGCCCGGTCCGAACTGGCCCGCGACCATCTGGTCTTCTGAAGCAGCCGGGGTCTTGCATGCGACAGTCTCTCCCCTTTGCAAGCCATCACGCTTTCGCGCATATTGCGCAGCGAAAAAATGACGGACGCGAGTTTTGAAGGAGTGAAGCCAAGATGAAGGCTGAAACGGATGTCTGCATCATCGGCGCTGGACCGGTGGGCCTTTTCGCCGTCTTCGAGTTGGGCCTTCTGGATATGAAGTGCCACCTGATCGACATTCTCGACCGGCCAGGCGGCCAGTGCGCCGAGCTTTACCCGGAAAAACCGATCTACGACATCCCGGCGCTGCCGGTGGTGTCCGGCCAGGAACTGACCGACCGGCTGATGGAGCAGATCGCGCCCTTCAACCCGACCTTCCATTTCGATCAGATGGCGATCCGGCTGGAGAAGCTGGCCGAGAGCGAGGCCCTGCCTCACGGCGGCTGGCGCGTCACCACCGATCAGGACAGCGTGATCGACTGCAAGGTCGTGGTGATCGCGGCGGGCGGCGGTTCCTTCACGCCGAAGAAGCCCGCCATCGAGGGGATCGAGGCCTACGAGGGCACTTCGGTCTTCTACTCCGTGCGTCAGATGGAGAAGTTCCGGGGCAAGAAGCTGCTGATCGCGGGCGGCGGCGATTCCGCCCTGGACTGGACCCTGAACCTTCAGCCCCTGGCCGCTTCCACCGGGTTGATCCACCACCGCGACGGTTTCCGCGCCGCCCCCGACAGCGTCAACAAGATGGAGACGCTGGTGAAGGAGGGGAAGGTCGCCAAGCACATCGCAAAGCTCAAGGGCCTGAAGGGAGAGAACGGCAAGCTGGAAGCCGTGATCGCCACCAGCAAGGAAACCGGCGACTTCGAGATTCCCTGCGACACGCTGCTGCCCTTCTACGGCCTGACCATGAAGCTGGGGCCGGTCGGCGGCTTCGGCTACGAGGTGAAAGACGGCCTGATCCCGGTCGACACCGAGAAGTTCGAGACCTCGACCCCCGGCATCTTCGCCATCGGCGACATCAACTGGTACCCCGGCAAGCTGAAGCTGATCCTCTCGGGCTTCCATGAGGCGGCGCTCATGTCCCAGCAGGCCTTCCGCATCTGCTTTCCGGACCGCCGCCTGCGGTTCCAGTACACCACCAGCTCCACCGACCTGCACAACAAGCTGGGAGTGGCGGCTTGAAGATCTTCGTCACCGACCTGGAGGGCAAGGAGCACGCGCTGGAGGCCGAAGTCGGCTGGCGCGTCATGGAGATCATCCGCGACTGGGGCGTTCCCATAAAGGCCGAGTGCGGCGGCGCTTGCGAGTGCGCCACCTGCCACGTCTTCGTCGACGAGGAATGGCTCGACCGCCTGCCCGAGAAGACCGAGGAGGAAGAGGACAAGCTGGGCGACGCCCCCAGCGAGGAGGAGAACTCCCGCCTTTCCTGCCAGATCATCTTCCAGCCGGAGTTCGATGGCCTGAAGGTCACGCTCGCCCCGGAAACACGCCCGGAAGAGGCCTGAGAACAAGCTTTCTGAAAATAATGCTGCAACGCACAAATTTTTTGCGTTCCGCCCCTTGAAGCCGTGCGGTTAGCCCCAATATTGGAATCATTCCAATTTACAGCGTCGAGAAGGCCCGCCGCAGTTCGGGGGCCGACCTTGGCGCTAGAGCGAAACCGCAGGAAAAGACAGGAGAGCCCTTTACCATGATGAACAGAAAGCTTCCCGACGTTACCTTCAAGACCCGCGTGCGCGATGAGTCCATCGAAGGCCCGAACCCCTACAAGTGGGAGGACAAGACCACTGCCGACTTCTTCGGCGGCAAGCGTGTCGTCCTCTTTTCGCTTCCCGGCGCCTTCACGCCGACCTGCTCGACCTACCAGCTTCCCGATTTCGAGAAGCTCTACGAGGAGTTCAAGGAGCAGGGCATCGATGAGATCTACTGCGTCTCGGTCAACGACGCCTTCGTGATGAACGCCTGGGGCCGCCAGCAGGACCTGAAGAACGTGAAGCTGATCCCGGACGGATCCGGCGAGTTCACCCGCAAGATGGGCATGCTGGTCTGCAAGGATAACCTCGGCTTTGGCATGCGCTCCTGGCGTTATGCCGCCGTCGTCAACAACGGCATGGTCGAGGCGTGGTACGAGGAGCCCGGCTTCTCCGACAACTGCGAGACGGACCCCTACGGTGAGTCCTCCCCGCAGAACATCCTCGACAAGCTGGTCGCCGACGTGCGGTCCGAGGGCAAGGAAGAGGCTGCGTAACCGCCGTCTCAACGCGGAGCACGCGAGATGAAAAGAGGCCTCCGTCCCTTCAGAAGGGGCGGGGGCCTTTTTCGTCAGTCCGCCGCGTCGTTCAGTGCCCAGTCGTAAGCCGTGCCCGCCAGTTCGCCAGCGGCCTTCAGCCGCTCCGCCCGCTCCGGCGTCGTGTACTTCACCAGATGGGCGATCACGCCGCTCTCGTTCCCGCCGAAGTCTTCAAGAAACCAATCGTAGATGCGTGAGACGACCGGCCCCTCCTCGGTGAAGGAAAGGCCGCGCGGATCGTTGACGTAGGCGGTTGCCTGTTCGTCCAGTTGCGCCTCCAGTCGGTCGGGCAAGTAGGCCTCGGCCCGCAGGTTCGGGCAGCCGACCGAGGCGCAGTTGACGGCATAGTGGATGCGGGGGTCGCCCCAGAGCGGACGCAGGATGCCGTGCTCGATCTCGTTCAGCGTCACCTTGCGGCCCTCGATCTCCAGAAGCGGCGCGTCCCAGGGCCCCGAAGAGAAGAAGCCGGGCGAGATGTCGATATCCTGGATCGATTCCACCGGGTAGTGGTCGAGAACGACCTTCACGGTGAGGGCGTTGTAGAGATTGAGCCAGTAGGCCTGCTGCAGGTCCCTCTCAAAGCCGCGCGGCGTGAGCGCGGCCCAGCCCGCGATGATGGCTTCCAGCGCTGCGCGGTCTTCCGGGCCCTGCGCGCCGTAGTCGAGCCGCGCGACGCCGTCGCCGCCCAGCTGGACGCGTTCGGCCAGCCAGCCGCTCCAGGCCGAGAAATCGGGCTGCGTACCGGTACTGGCGGCGGTGTCGGCCCAGAAGTCTATCCGCTTGGCGGAGGGCGCGAAGAGCCCCTCGTTCGACCGCCAGGCGATCAAGGCAGGCGACAGCGCCAGGAAGCAGAGTCCGCGCAGGACGGTTCGGCGGCTGGTCATGGCGCTCCTCCGTGCAGGTTCACACCCGTCAGGAAGTGGTGCCGCAAAGCGGAGGAGAAAAGGCGTCAGGCCATCAAGCCCGCGTCACAAGACGGTGATCTCCTCATTCATGAGCAGCCCTTAGACCTGCCGCTTGCCGAGCCGGCCGCCATGGGGGTCCGCCCCAAAGATGGTTCTGGCAGCTTCTTTCGGATCACGACCCTTGCGGTGCATCAAGGCCGATCGGCCCGCGCCAGCACGGCGTTCAGCAGCAGGTTGAGCGCCGGCAACTGGTCCTCCAGCCGCGTGGCCTCCCGCTCGTTATGGCTGAGCCCGCCCTCGCAGGGAGAGAAGATCAGCGCCGTCGGGCAGATCGCCGCCAGATTATAGGCGTCGTGACCGGCCTGACTCAGCAGGTCCAGCGTCGGGATCTTCTGTTCGCGGGCGGTGGCGCGCAGCAGGTCGAGCAGGTCCTCGGAAAAGTCGACGCCGCCAAAGGACCAGCGCTCGGCGATCTCGATCTGGACCTGGGCCTCAGCCGCGCTGGTCTCCACCAGTTCCTCGATCTCGCGCGTCATGGCCTCGACCGCGCTCTTCTCCGGATGGCGGAAATCGAGATAGAGCGTCGCGCGCTCGGAGATGATGCCGGGCTTGTTGGGCCAGGCCTCGATCCGGGGCGCGGTGGCCTTGCCCTCGGGCGCGTAGCGGCGGCCCATCTGGTTCACGCCGACGGCCAGTAGCGCCGCGCCGAAGATCGCGTCCCTGCGCTCGGCCATGGGCGTCGGTCCGGCGTGGGCGGTGTCGCCGGTCACCTCCAGGCGCATCCCGACGGAGGCATCGGAGCCGACCACGAGTCCGACCGGCACCTCCTTGGCCTCCAACTCCGGGCCCTGCTCGATGTGCAGCTCGAAGTAGGAATCGATCTCGTAGCCGCCCGGCGGCGCCGCGCCGTCGAACCCGGCCCGGCTCAGCGCCTCTGCGAGGGTGATGCCCGCGTCGTCCTTGCGCGAAAGCGCCCAGTCCAGCGAGACCTTGCCCGCGAAGCCCGCCGAGCAGAGCATCGGCGGCTGGAAGCGCGCGCCCTCCTCGTTGGTCCAGTCCATAACCTCGATGGGGCGGCGCGTGACGATGCCGCGCTCTTCGAGGCAGCGCAGAATCTCCAGGCCCGCCAGCACGCCGACGATGCCGTCATAGCGCCCGCCGGAGGCCTGGGTGTCCAGGTGGCTGCCCACCATGACCGGCGGCAGGTCCTCGCGGCCCGCTCGCCGCGCCTTGATGTTGCCCAGGCGGTCGACGGTGACCTCGGCCCCGGCGGCCTCGCACCATTCGACGAAAAGACGCCTCATGGCCGCGTCGGATTCGTCCAGGGCCAGCCGCCGCAAGCCGCCGCGCGGCCCCTTGCCCAGCTCGGCGGAGGCTTCGATGGTCGACCAGAAACGCGCGCCGTCGACGCTGAGGAGGTTCTCGGTCATAGCGGATCGCGCCTCAGCGGCATGGTCATGCAGTGCGCCCCGCCGCCGCCCCGGGTCAGCAGGTCGAGCGGTAGCTCGATCACCTCCACGCCTTCGGCCTTGAGCGCTGCGTTCATCTCCCGGGCGTGCGCGGCGGCGATGACCTTGCCGTCGCCCAGCGACAGAAGGTTGCAGGCCAGCGCCATGGCGTCCTTGTAGCTGACCGGGATCAGGCGGATCTGGTGGGCGCGCAGCCAATCGACCAGGTCATCGTCCAGTACCTCCAGACAGGCGACCGCAAGGTTGTCGGCCGCCATGCAGAACAGCAGGTCCAGGTGCAGGAAGTGCTCGGCGAAGGCTTGCAGGCGCACTTCCCAGCCGCGCTCCTCGAACCAGCCGGCGAACTGCCTGGCTCCGGCCTCGTCGGTGCGCTCGCCGCTATGGCCGATCAGCATCAGGCCCGGGCGGATGATGTGGATGTCGCCGCCCTCCAGCGTGCCGGTGGTGGAATAGGCCCAGGGCCCGCCCGTCTTGTTGTAGAAGCCGATGATGGCCGCGTATTCGCCGCGCCGCTGGGGCCTGTAGAGCTGGGTCACCACCGGGCCCCAGGGCGTCACCTGGCTCGAATCGCGCGTGTAGACCTGATAGGGCAGGTGGGCCTCAGGCTCCAGGAAATGACAGGTGACGCCGTTCTCCCGAAGCGCTGTGACCATGCCCTCGTACTGCGCCTTCACGCCCTCGATGTCGAAGCCCTTGGAACCCTCGGCCAGGGTCTTGAGCGCGACGGCGTTGGTCGGCTGCCAGCTGTAGTGGTCCGGGCGGCAGAGCAGGATGTCGCGCAGCCTGCCGGTCTCCGAGTCGACTTTCCAGGGGGATTGGGCGCCGGTGATCATCTGCCATCCTTTTGCTTGTCTGCCGGGACTGCTCCGTGACAGGCTCGCCCGCCCGCAGCGGCAACGCAAGATGGGAAAAGCAGCAGCATGAGCGATCAGGACAAGGACGCCCGGCACCGCGAGAAGATGCGCGCCGTGCAGGCCGAACACCGCAGTAGGCTGAAGTCGATGGAACAGGCCGGGCGCGGCCTGCTGCTGGTCTACAGCGGCAACGGCAAGGGCAAGTCGACCTCGGCCTTCGGCACGGTGATCCGCGCGCTCGGCTGGGGCCATTCGGTCGCGGTGGTGCAGTACATCAAGGGAACCTGGAAGACCGGCGAGCGGGAGTTCTTCAAGCGCTTCGAGGGGCTGGTCGACTGGCACTCCATGGGGGAGGGTTTCACCTGGGACACCCAGGACCGTCAGCGTGATATCGCCGCCGCCAAGGCCGCCTGGGCGCAGTCGCGCGCCTATCTGGAGTCCGGCGACTACGACCTGGTGGTTCTGGACGAGATCAACATCGCGCTCCGCTACGACCAGTTGGAGGCGGCGGAGGTGCTGGAGGGCCTGAAAGCCCGCCATCCCCGGACCTCCGTCATCCTGACCGGGCGCGACGCCAAACCGGAGATCATGGAGGCCGCCGATCTCGTCACGGAGATGGGCCAGGTCCGGCACCCCTTCGAGCAGGGCATCAAGGCCAAGCAGGGCATCGACTTCTAAGACGGCGCCCTTTTCGGAATCAGGTCCGAAACCGTCGCTAACACACTTGTCACGCGATAAGGCCGGGGTGTAAGCCTCTTAATCAGATGGTGCCCCGGTTCATCGGACCGGGGGTAAAAGGGAACGCGGTGCTAAATCCGCGGCTGTACCCGCAACTGTGAGCGGCGAGCTTGCGGTCCACTTTTGTCACTGGACGCGTCGTCGCGTCTGGGAAGACGGACCGCCGGCCGAGACCCGCAAAGCCAGGAAACCTGCCATCGCGTCGCCCCTTCCCAGGGCCGGGTCAGCCCAGGGAACCGGACTTCCGCCGAGGCGACTGGCGAGGCTCTTTTTTGAGGGAAGGGCGCGCGGCAGGGCCGGGACAGGACGATCGGGCGGCATTCGGCGACCCTTTCATCCGACTTCTTCTCCGGCAGGACCGAGCGTTTCTTTTCTTGAGGCGGGCCTCCTTGGCAAACGTCGCATCCTTGGGGGAAGACGCTCATGAAACGTTCCATCGAAAAGGCGGTCCTTCTGTCCGCCGCCTGCCTGCCGGCCGTTCTGGCCGCGGACCTGGCGAAAGCCGAAGACCAACCCGAAATCGTCGTCACCGCCACGCGCATACCGGTCGAAACGGACAAGGTCGGCGCCTCGGTCTCCAGCATCACGGCGGAGGAGATCGAAGAACGCCAGATCAAGACGGTCGGCGAAGCGGTGCGCACGCTGCCCGGCGTGACGGTCAACTCCAACGGCGGGCGCGGCAGCCTCACCACCGTGCGCATCCGGGGCAACTCCAGCGACCAGACGCTGGTGATCATCGATGGCGTCGTGGTGAACGATCCGTCCGGCACCGGCGGCGGCTTCGACTTCGCCAACCTCGACGTCGCCGATATCGAGCGGATCGAGGTGCTGCGCGGCCCGCAGTCCACGCTCTACGGCGCCGATGCCATCGGCGGTGTCATCAACATCATCACCAAGCGCGGTTCGGGCGATCCGAAGATCACGGCCAGCCTGGAGGGTGGCAGCTACCAGACCGTCCGCGGCACCAGCACGGTCTCCGGCGCCAGCGGTATCTTCGACTACCGCCTGACCGCCACCGGAACCGACAGCGACGGCTTCTCCCGCGCCGAGGAGGATGTCGGCAACAGCGAGGACGACGGCTACCGCAACCTCTCCTTCTCCAGCGACCTCGGGGCGGCGATCACGGACATTCTGAGGCTCGACGGCCTCTTCCGCTATTCCGACAGCCGCAGCGAGTTCGACACCTTCGCCTTCAACGGCGTCGCCTTCGTGCCCGCCGACGGCGACGATGTCGGCTACTCGGACGAGCTCACCGTCGGCGGATCGGCGACGCTCGACAGCTTCGAAGGCCGCCTGGAGAACCGCTTTTCCGTCACCTATCACGAGACCCAGCGGGAGAACTACGCAGGCGGGTTCCAGAACTTCGATTCGACCGGCGAGCGGCTGAGCTTCGACTACCAGGGCACGGCCTACATGACCGATACCGAGACGCTGGTGTTCGGCGCGGAACGCGAGGAGACCTCCGTCGATCAGGTGTCTTTCGGCACGCCGCTCTCCGCCGACACGGCGATCAACAGCCTCTTCGCGCTGATCCAGACCGAGGCGATCGATAACCTGACCCTGACCGGCGGGATACGCTACGACGACCACGACGACTTCGGCAGCGCCACCACCCTCCGCTTCACCGGCGCCTACGTGCTGGAGGAGACCGACACGGTGTTCCGCGCCAGCTGGGGGCAGGGCTTCAAGGCGCCGTCGCTCTATCAGCTGACCTTCGTCTGCACCTTCTGTGTCCCGCCCGCCGCGGGGCCCGCCAGCAACCTTCAGCCCGAGGAGTCCACCGCCTGGGACCTGGGCGTCGAGCAGCGGCTCCTCGGCGACAGCCTGACGCTGGAGGCGATCTATTTCCGGCAGGAGACCGACAACCTGATCCTTTTCCCCGTCAACGGCTACGTGAACATCGGCGAGGCGCAATCCGAGGGCGTGGAGCTGGCGGCCGATTGGCGCGCCAACGACTGGCTCTCCTTCGGCGGCAACTACGCCTTCGTCTACGCCGAGGACAAGAGCAACGATACGCTCCTGGTCCGCCAGCCCAAGCACAGCGCGACCGCCAGCGCCACGCTGCGGCCGGACGCGGCCAGCAGCCTGACGCTGGCCGTCATCTACAACGGCCAGGAGAAGCAGCCGGACGGCTCGATGCTCGATGACTGGGTCCGCGTCGATCTCTCGGGCGGCTACCGCCTGAGCGAGACCGTGGAGCTCTTCGGGCGGGTCGAGAACCTGCTGAACGAGGACTATCAGGAGGTGCCCGGATACGGCACGCCCGGCCTCTCGGCCTATCTCGGCGTCCGGGCGAGCTGGTGATGGATTTCCGGCGGAGAGCAACGGGTCTGGCGGCGCTCGCGCTGACCGCGCTCTTCGCCGGAGTCCCGCTTGCCGGAATCTCGCTTGCGGGCGAGCGACCGCGCGCCGTCTCCCTGGACTACTGCGCCGATCAGTACCTGATCGCCCTGGCCGGACCGGACCAGCTTCTGGCGGTCTCCCCCAACGCCACCTCGGAGTACTCTTTTCTCGCGGAGGAGGCCGAGGGGCTGCCCAGCTTGCGCGCCAGCGCGGAGGAGGTCCTGGTCATGGCCCCCGACATCGCGATCCGCCAGTTCGGCGGGGAGTCCGCGATCCTGCCGATGCTGGAGCGCCTTGGGATCGAGGTCGTGCAGCTCGGCTTCTCGGACTCGCCGGAAAGCGCGCGCTCCAACCTCCGGCTGGTGGGCCGCGCCCTGGGCCGGGAGGCGCGGGCCGAGGCCCTGATCGCCGACATGGACCGGCGGCTGGCCGAGGTCGCGGCGCGCGGGCGGGGCGGCGGCCTGACGGCGATCTACCTTACGCCGGGCGGCTTCACCTCGGGCGCTGGCACCTTCATCGATGCTGTGATCCGCTCCGCCGGTCTCACCAACCTGGGTGCTGCGGGCGGGCGGCAGGGCTGGTACGACCTCAACATCGAGAACCTCGTGATGAACCCGCCCGACCTGATCATCGGCAGCTTCTTCGATCTTCGGACCAGCCGCATGAACCACTGGTCGGTTGCGCGCCACAGCTATGTGCGCAAGCTTCTGGAGGAGCGGCCGAGCGTCATCGTGCCGGGCCGCTACGTGGCCTGTTCGGCCTGGTTCTTCGTGGAGGCGGTGGAGATGATCGACAGGGCTTTGGCCGCCGACCCCAGGCTTTCGGGCGGGGGCAGCTGATGGACCTCGGGCGCTCGCCTCTTCTGGTGGCTTCGGTCCTGGCGCTGCTGCTGCTGGGCGCTCTCTTCCTCGGCCTGATGATCGGGTTCGCGCCGCTGTCGCCGACCCAGGTCTTCGCCGGGCTGGGCGCGCCGGGGGCCGGAACGGTCGAATCCGTGATCGTCTGGGATATCCGCCTCCCGCGCCTCCTATTGGGCGCGCTGGTGGGCGCGGTGCTGGGCCTCTCAGGCGCCGCACTCCAGGGCCTTTTGCGCAACCCGCTCGCCGATCCGGGCGTGCTGGGGGTTTCCGCCGCGGCGGGCCTCGGCGGCGTGATCGCCATCTACTACGGTTTCGCAGCCGCCTTCGCCCTTTCCGTGCCGCTCTTCGCCATCGCCTCGGCGCTGGTCGCCACCCTGATCCTTCAGATGATGGCGCTGCGCGAGGCCTCGATCCTCTCGATCATCCTGATCGGCGTGGCGGTGAACTCGCTGGCGGGCGCGCTCACGGCGCTCGCCATGAATCTCGCGCCCAATCCCTTCTCCCTGAGCGACATGGTGCTTTGGCTTCTGGGGTCGCTCGCCAACCGCAGCTACACCGACCTCTGGCTGGCCGGGCCCTTCATGCTGCTGGGCGGCGCCATGCTCTTCACCGCGGGACGCTCGCTGACCGGTCTTTCCCTGGGCGAGGACGCGGGGGCGACCTTGGGGGTGAACCTCAACCGGACCCGCACGCTGGTGATCTTCGGCACGGCGCTGGCCGTGGGCGCGTCGGTGGCGGTCACGGGCACGGTCGGGTTCGTCGGCCTCATGGTCCCGCACATGCTCCGGCCCTTCGTCGGGTACGAGCCGGGCCGCCTCTTGCTGCCCAGCGCCTTGGGCGGGGCGCTGCTCTTGACCCTGGCCGACATGGCCGTACGTCTCTCGCCTTCGGATCAGGAACTGAAGCTGGGCGTGGTGACGGCTCTCCTCGGCGCGCCCTTCTTCATCGCACTGGTCTACCGCACGCGGAGGTCCATGCGATGAGCGACCTGCTGCTGAAGGGTGAGGGCCTGACCGCGAAGCTGGGCGAACGCCGCGTCCTGGACGGTGTGGATATCTCCCTTGGCAAGGGAGAGGTGGTCGGCTTGATCGGGCCGAACGGGGCGGGCAAGACCTCGGCGCTGCGCGCCCTCCTGCGGCTTTTGCCGCTGGAGGCCGGGCGCATCACGCTGTTGGGCCGCGAGGTCTCTCAGGAGCCCGCCCACGCGCTCGCGGGCCGGGCCGCCTATCTGCCGCAGGGGCAGGGAGTCCACTGGCCCCTGACCGTGGAGCGCCTCGTCGCGCTGGGCCGTCTGCCGCACCGCACCGCCTGGCAGTCCCTGGGCGAAGAGGACCGCGCCGCGGTCGAGCGCGCGCTGGCCGCCGCCGACGCCAAGCATCTCGTCGGGCGGGTCGTCACGGACCTTTCCGGCGGTGAGCGTGCCCGCGTGCTGCTGGCCCGCGCGCTGGCGGTGGAAGCGCCGCTGCTGCTGGTCGACGAACCCATCGTCTCGCTGGACCCCTATCACCAACTCTCCGTCATGGACACGCTGCGCGCCGAAGCCGGACGCGGCGGCGGGGTCCTGGTGGTGCTGCACGACCTGGGTTTCGCCGCCCGCTACTGCGACCGCCTCTGCCTTCTGGACGAGGGGCGTGTGATGGCTGAAGGGACGCCGGGCGAGGTCTTGCGGGAGGAGCTTCTGGAGTCCGTCTACCGCGTACGCGTACGGCGCAGTGCGGAGGGCGATATCAGCCTTCTCTCCCGCTTGAACGGAGAATCGCGGTGAGCGGCGCGCTGATGCTACAAGGCACGGGATCGGATGTCGGCAAGTCCCTGCTGGTCGCGGGGCTCTGCCGGGCGGCGCGGAACCGTGGTGTATCGGTCGCCCCCTTCAAGCCGCAGAACATGTCGAACAACGCCGCCGTCTGTCCCGGCGGCGGGGAGATCGGCCGCGCCCAGTGGCTCCAGGCCTTGGCGGCGGGGCGCGCGCCCTCGGTCGACATGAAACCTGTGCTCCTGAAGCCGCACAGCGACATCGGCGCGCAGATCGTCCTGCGGGGCGAGGTCTGGGGGGAGGCCGACGCGCGCGACTATCAGAGCCGCCGCGCCCTGCTGCTGGAGGCCGTTCTCGAAAGTCATGCGCGCTTGCGCGCCCAGGCCGATCTGGTGATCGTGGAGGGCGCGGGCAGCCCGGCCGAGATCAACCTGCGCCAGGCCGATATCGCCAACATGGGCTTTGCCCGGCCCGCCGGCGTTCCGGTGGTCCTGGTCGGGGACATCGACCGGGGCGGGGTGATCGCCAGTCTGGTCGGCACCCACAGCGTCCTCGAGGAAGCCGACCGGACCCAGGTGCGCGGCTTCCTGATCAACAAGTTCCGGGGCGACGTCAGCCTCTTCGACGAAGGCTTGAAGGAGATCGAGCGGCGCAGCGGCTGGCGCTCCTTCGGGGTGGTGCCCTGGCTGCCGGTGGTGACCCGCCTGCCGGCGGAGGATGCGGTGGTGCTGGACAGACCCGCTGCGGGAGAGGGCGGCTCCTTCAAGGTGGCGGCGCCCCTTCTGTCGCGTATCGCCAACTTCGACGACCTGGATCCCCTGCGCCAGGAGCCGGGCGTGACCGTCGAGTTCGTGCCGCCCGGAAAGGCGATCCCCGGCGATGCCGACCTCGTGGTCCTGCTGGGCACCAAGGCGACCATCGCCGATCTCGCCTTCCTGAAGGCGCAGGGCTGGGATCTGGATATCCGGGCCCATCTGCGGCGCGGCGGGCGGCTACTGGGTCTCTGCGGCGGCTTTCAGATGCTGGGCCGCGCGGTGCACGACCCCAAAGGGATCGAGGGCCTGGAGCGCCACGCGCTGGGTCTCGGTCTGCTCGACCTGGAGACCTGGATCGAGCCGGAAAAGGTGACGGCGACCCTGGACGCCCGGGACGCGCTGAGCGGCGCGCGGGTCACCGGCTATGAGATTCACGCCGGGCGCAGCAGCGGCCCGGCGCTGGCGCGGCCCTTCCTGAAGCTGGAGGGGCGGGACGAGGGCGCGGTTTCCGCCGACGGGCGCATCGCCGGCGCCTACCTGCACGGCCTCTTCACCTCCGATGCCTACCGCCGCAGCTATCTGGAGAGCCTCGGCGTGACCGGTGGCTCTTTCGCCTATGGCGAGAGCCTGGAGAGCGCCCTGGACGAACTGGCCGAGGCGCTGGAACGGGTGCTGGATATCGACGGGCTCTTGGCCCTGGCAGTTGAGGCCGCGCCGGTCTAGCGGTCGCTGCCCTCGCCGCCGCGTCCCCGGCCGCTGAAGCGGCCGCCGTCCAGGGGACCCTTCGGGCCTTTCAGCAGCATCGGCAGACCGGCGGCCATGAAGACCACGGCCTTGGCCTCGGCTGCGATCCTCTGGTTGACCCGTCCGGCCTCGTCCCGGAACTGCCGCGCCAGTTCGTTGTCGGGAACGATGCCGAGCCCGACTTCATTGGAGACGAGGGCGATGCGCGCGCGGCTCTGCCCCAGGTGCTTGACCAGGCGCTCGCACTCGGCCTCGACGTCCCGCTCGGCCTCGATCAGGTTCGAAACCCAGAGCGTCAGGCAGTCGATCAGCACCGACATACCGCCGCTGTCATAGGAAGAGAGCGCCTTTACGATATCCAGCGGCGCTTCCAGCGTGCGCCAGCCCGCGCCGCGCCTTTCCTTGTGGCGCGCGATCCGGTCGGCCATCTCGGCGTCGCGCGCCTCGGCGGTCGCGATGTAGAGTTTCGGGCCGGGCCGCGCCTGAATCCAGGCCTCCGCGAAGTTGCTCTTGCCCGAACGCGCGCCGCCCAGGACGAAAAGCCGGCTGACCAGCGGCTCGCCTTCTGCTGGATTGATGCTCATTTTCCTGCGCTTTCCCCCTCGTTCTTCCCTTCCCCCCGCTCGGCCTGTCAGGCTTGAATGACCCGCCGGAGCATCGAGGCAAGGCATCCTGCCCTCAAGAGGGTTAAAATGCCGTTGCCGGTTCCAAGAAGAAAGGCCCAGCACGTGCGCCGCTATTACGATCTGCCCAGTCTGACCGCGCTCGCCAGCTTCGAGGCGGCGGCCCGCCACCTGAGCGTGAAGGCGGCGGCCGAGGAGTTGAACGTCACGCCGGGCGCCGTGAGCCGCCAGATCAAGGCGCTTGAGGCCGAGTTGGGGCTGGCGCTTTTCACACGGCTGCACCGGGGCCTCGCCCTGACCCGCGAGGGCGAGGAACTTGCCGGGGTGCTGGCGCGCGGCTTCGGTCAGGTGGCGCTGCTGCTGCGCGATTTCCGCGGGCGCAGCCAGGGCCGGAACGTGACGCTCGGCAGCTCCAACGCCTTCGCCTCGCTCTGGCTGATGCCACGTCTCGGCGCGTTCTGGCGCACGCACCCGGAAATCACCGTCAACCACATGATCTCCGACCGCGCGGCGGACCTGCGCGTGCCGGAGGTGGAGTTGCGCATTCGCTACGGTGGCGGGGCCTGGGCGGGGGAGGAGGCCGAGCGCCTGTTCGGCGACCGCATCCTGCCGGTCGCCGGGCCGGAGCTCGCAAGAAAGCACGCCGAGGTGACGCCCGAAGGGCTCGCCGAGCTGCCGCTCTTGCATATGCGCAGCGAGAACGTGGAGTGGACCTCCTGGGCCGAGTGGTTCCGCCGCCTGCACCTGCGCCCCCCGCCGCTCAGCGGGCAGGTCTTCACCAACTACTCGGTCATGCTGCAGGCCGCCGAGGAGGGGCAGGGCGTGGCGCTGGGCTGGGAGCGGCTGGTCGCACCCATGATCCAGGCCGGGCGGCTTTGTCCCGTCAGCCAGGCCCATATCGACGCGCCGGACCATCACTACCTCACCTGGGACGACAGCCGGCCCCTCAGTGAAGAGGCCGAGGTCCTCAAAGGTTGGTTGCGACGACACCCGGCCCCTCAGCAAGGAGGCCGAGGCGCTCAAGGTTTGGTTGCTGGCCCGGGCCAGGGAGAGCTGATGGCCAGGGTCGATTGATTTGATCTCAATCGACCTCTGTAGTGAACTGCTATTGCCATACGCACGAAATTAGGATTTACGCTGTTCCAGCAGGCATTGTTTCTTGTGCTGGAGGAAAGCCATGGGTCACTTCGACGCCTCTATCCTGAAATCCGTTCTGGCGCCGGTGGAAAGCGCCCGCGGCTTGCCCAACGAGCTCTACATCGATCAGGACGCCTTCCTGGCTGAGAAGAAAGCCGTCTTTCAGCGCAACTGGGCCGGCATCGGCTTTGCAAAGGATATCGCCGAGCGCGGCGATGCGCTGCCCATCACCTTCCTGGGCATCTGCTCGCGGTGCGCGGGCAGGACGATCAGGTGCGGGTGTTCCAGAACACCTGCCGCCACCGCGGCATGATCCTGCTGGAGGAGAAGACGCGCCTGCACCGCGTCATCCGCTGCCCCTATCACTCCTGGTGCTACAGCCTGGAGGGCGCGCTGAAGAAGACGCCGCACGTGGGCGGCAGTGGCTGCGACAGCCATGAGGCCGTCCGCAAGGAGGACCTGGGCCTCATCGAGATCCGCTCCGTGGTCTACAGGGACGTGATCTTCGTCAACCTCTCGGGCGACGCGCCCTCCTTCGAGGAGCAGGCGGGCAGCCTGATCGGACGCTGGCGGGAGTTCGATCAGCCGCTATTCCATGCGGGGCCGGATAGTTCGTTCAAGCTGGAGGTGAACTGCAACTGGAAGCTGGCGGTGGAGAACTACTGCGAGAGCTACCACCTGCCCTTCGTGCACCCCGGCCTCAACAGCTACTCCCGGCTGGAGGATCACTATCATATCGAGGAGCCGGGCCACTACGCGGGCCAGGGCACGCTGGTCTACAGCCCGACGCTCGACGAGGGCGGCCGGCGTTTCCCGGACTTCGAGGGCTTGGATAGGAAGTGGGACAAGGCTGCGGAGTACGTCGCCTTCTTCCCCAACGTGCTGTTCGGCGTGCACCGCGACCATGCCTACGCGATCCTGCTGGAGCCGGTCAGCCAGACCCGCACCGTCGAGCACGTCGAGCTCTACTACGCCACCCAGGACGCCTGCTACGGGGATCTCGCCGATCTGCGCGCGCGCAACTCAACCCTCTGGAAAGGCATCTTCGTGGAGGACATCGGCGTGGTCGAGGGCATGCAGAAGGGCCGCTACGGAGACAAGTTCGACGGCGGCAAGTTTTCCCCCGTCATGGACAGTCCCACCCACTGCTTCCACCACTGGGTCGCAAGCCAGTTCGTCTGACCTGAAAGCGCGCTGAAAAAAGGGGCTTCGCGCCGGAGGGAATCCGTGCATGCTGCCACTTCCAGGGGCGCCAGCAGGAAGAGGCCGGGCATGCGCATTCGGGAGTTGGAAACCTTCGTCGTCGGCAACCCGCCGCCGCACTACGGCGGCCGCTATTTCCTCTTCGTGAAGCTGACCAGCGACGACGGCGTGACCGGGCTTGGGGAGGTCTACTGCGCCTCCTTCTCGCCCTCGGTCGTGGTCGCCATGATCGAGGACGTGTTCCAAAAGCACCTGGAGGGCGAGGAGCCCTTCCATATCGAGGCCTTCTGGCGGCGCGCCTATGGGCGCGGCTATTCGGGCCGTCCCGATCCGACCCTGGTCGGGGTCATCAGCGGCCTGGAGATCGCCTGCTGGGACATGATCGGCAAGGCCTGCGGCAAGCCGGTCTACGAACTGCTGGGCGGGCGTGTGCACGAGGGCGTGCGCAGCTACACCTACCTCTATCCCCGCTCGGACAAGGGCGAGGGCGACGCGAACAACAAGTCGGCCAAGGTCTACACCGATCCAGACGCCGCCGCCGAGCGCGCGCTGGAGTACCTCGATCTGGGCTTCACCGCCTTGAAGTTCGACCCGGCGGGCCCCTATGGCGTCTACGATCCGCGTCAGCCGGATCTGGAGTCCCTGGAGCGCTCGGAGGCATTCTGCCGGGCGATCCGCGAGGCGGTCGGCACGCGCGCCGACCTGCTGTTCGGCACCCACGGCCAGTTCACCGCCTCCGGCGCGATCCGCATGGGGCGGCGGCTGGAGCGCTATGAACCGCTTTGGTTCGAGGAGCCCACGCCGCCCGACATGCCCGAGGAGATGGCCAAGGTCGCGCGCGCCTGCCGCCTGCCGATCGCGACGGGAGAGCGTCTCACGACCAAGTACGAGTTCGCCCGGGTCCTGCAACTGGGGGCGGCCTCGATCCTGCAACCGGCGCTGGGGCGCGTCGGCGGACTGCTCGAAGCCAAGAAGATCGCCGGCATGGCCGAGGCGCATTACGCCCAGATCGCCCCGCATCTCTACTGCGGCCCGGTGGAGGGCGCGGCCAACGTGCATCTCGCCGCCTGCTCGCCCAACTTCCTGATCCTGGAGTCCATCGAGACCTGGGGCGGTTTCCATGCGGAGCTGCTCACGACCCCGATCCGCTGGGAGGAGGGCTACGTGGTCCCGCCCAAAGAGCCGGGCCTGGGGATCGAACTGGATGAGGAGGTCGCGCGGGCCCACCCCGATCACGGGAACGCCCTGCACCTCATGCCGGGTGAAGACCCGCTCTGACACGCAACGACGAAATCTAAGGAGCCTCCCAGCATGCGCATCGCCTTCATCGGCCTCGGCAACGTCGGTTTCCCCCTGGCGCGCAACCTCTTGACGGCGGGTCACGAGATGACCCTCTTCGATCTCGACAAAAGTCGGGCGGAACCGCTCCTGGCCGCCGGAGCGCGCTGGGCGGAGAGCGCGCGCGACGCGGTCGCCGGCTGCGAGGTGGCGATCACCTCCCTGCCCAACCCGCGGGCCGTGGCGGCCGTGGTGCCGGGGCCCTCGGGGATCCTGTCGGCGATGCCGCGCGGCGCCGCCTGGATCGAGATGTCCACCACCGACGTCGGCGACATGCGCCGCAACGCGGAGGAGGCCGCCGGCTTGGGGATCGATGCGCTGGAAGCGCCGATCACCGGCGGCTCCAACAGGGCATGGACTGGGGAGATTTCCATTCTCGTCGGCGGCGAGGAGGGCGTATTCGAGCGGTGTCGGCCGCTGCTTGAGGTGATGGGCGGAGAGATCGCTTTGATGGGGCCGATGGGCCACGCCTCCATCGTCAAGGTCATCACCAACATGCTGGCCTTCATCCACCTGCTGGCGAGCGCCGAAGGCATGATGCTAGCCAAGCGCTCCGGCGTCGATCTGGCCAAGGCTTTCGAAGGCATTCGCATCTCGTCCGGCAACTCTTTCGCCCATGAGACCGAAGGGCAGCTCGTCCTGAACGGGTCCAACAACTGCGCCTTCACGATGGATTTGGCGTTGAAGGACATGCGGCTGGCCATGG